>CAYWNP010000001.1:0-23135 GCA_964459675.1 uncultured Akkermansia sp.
ATGGCCTATCTCGCTGATTATGAGAATTCGATCTATTGCATCGGTTCGGTTGTGGGTCCGCATCCCTTCCCGTTGATGGTCCGTGACTTCCAGAAGGTCGTGGGCATCGAGGCCCGCGAACAGTTCCTGGAGATGACCGGACAGTTGCCCGAGGCGATCTGTGCGTGCGTCGGGGGTGGCTCGAACGCGATGGGACTCTTTACAGCCTTCCTGAATGATCCTGTGGCCATCTATGGCGTAGAGCCTTTGGGAAAAGGACCTGCAGTCGGCGACCATGCCGCGACGATGTCCTACGGACGCGAAGGCGTCATTCACGGCTTCAAGTGCTACCTGCTTCAGAATGACGATGGTTCCCCTGCGCCGGTCTATTCCTGCGCCAGCGGCCTGGACTATCCGGGCGTCGGGCCGGAACATTGCCATCTGAAGGATTCAGGCCGTGTGCAGTATGTGACCTGCTCGGATGATCAGTGCAAAGATGCATTCTTCAAGCTCTGTCGCAGTGAGGGAATCATTCCCGCGATTGAGAGCGCACATGCGGTTGCGTATGCGCTTGAAAAGGCGCGTGAGATGAAGAAGGGCTCAATTCTTGTGAATCTGAGCGGACGCGGTGACAAGGACATGGACTATGTCGTTGAAAACTGGGGCATCGGAGAGTGATGAGAAGGTATGCCCGCCGCCAGCGGCGGGGCAGTAGCAGTAGGCAGTGGCAGTAGGCAGTTGCTCGGGGACAAGCGAAGGAATAACTGTATCGCACAAAGTCACAAGGCCACAAAGAAGAGAAATATTCTTAATTTCTTGAATTTCCTTGTGGCTTTGTGGCTTTGTGCGTGAGAAATTGGCCAAGTTATCGGCAAGGGAGAAGGTAGGAGGGAGGAAGTGAATGGAGCTTGACGTGACTACCTTCCGAAGAGCGGTAATGGCTCGCCTTCTGGAGATGCGCGACCCTGACACCGGCGTGTGGACAGGGGAGCTTTCCTCCAGTGCGCTGAGCACGTCCTTGACCCTTGTGGCTCTGTTGAAGGAGCCCTCCTGTAAAGATCAGACTGAGTCCTCGGTCGCATGGCTCCTCGCTCACCAGAATGACGACGGAGGATGGGGGGACACCCCCGCCAGTCGCTCCAACCTCAGCACAACACTCCTTGTGCGTTCAGCCTTGCGGACGTTTGCGCGTCACCGCCATTCAGAGCTTCCCTCCAGTGCGCTTCTCGCAGCGGATCGTTGGCTCTCGCAAAAGATGGTAGGGACCTCCTTCACTTCAATTGTCCGGGCGCTCCGTGAGATCTATCAGGAGGATCGGACCTTTGCCATTCCGATCCTGACCTTCGTGGCCATCTGTGAAGAGGATGAGCAACTTTGGAAAGAGATTCCTTCCTTACCCTTTATCCTGGCCCTCCTGCCGCAAGCCCTCTATCGCTTTTTCAAACTTGAAGTGGTCAGTTATGCACTGCCTGCGCTGATTGCCATTGGAATGTGCAGGAATCGGTGTCAGGCGCGTCGCTGGCAAGCGCTCAGCTTGAGCGCCCTCTTCGCAAAACCGTTATTGGGTAAGCTGGAAAAGCTTCAGCCTGAGCATGGCGGCTTTTTGGATGCCACCCCGCTGACCGCCTTTGTGGCGATTGCGCTGGAGAAGATGGGATATGGGACTCATCCCGTGACCCAACGCGCCAAGGCGTTTCTCAAAGCCTCTCTGCGTCCGGACGGGAGTTGTGCCATTGACTCGAATCTTCGGATCTGGGTGACGAGCCTTGCGACGCGTGCGCTCTTGGCCTGCCGAGATGAGCAGGTATTTCCGCTTGAGGAACGGGAGCGGATCGCTCGCTGGCTCTTGTCGAAGCAGTTCCAGAAGACTCATCCGTATACAGGAGCGAAGCCTGGCGGTTGGGCTTGGACTGATTGTGCAGGGGGTGTTCCTGATGCGGATGACACTTGTGGCGCGCTTATTGCGCTTTATCAGTTGAGGCAGCAGGGGGTGACGATCCCCGTGGAGGAGACTGTCCATGCCGGTCTGCGCTGGTTGATGAACGTGCAGAACAACGATGGAGGGATGCCCACCTTTTGCAAGGGGTGGGGTCGTCTCCCGTTTGACCAAAGCTGTCCGGACATTTCAGCGCATGCCCTGCTGGCCTTCCTGTACTGGAAAGACCTTGTCGCGTCTGCTGATGTGACGATTGAACGTTTGCTCGGATATCTGACGCGGACACAACGTGAGGATGGAAGTTGGATCCCCTTATGGTTCGGGAACGAAGAGTCTGCGCTCAAGCTCAATCCGATCATTGGCACAGCAAGGGTTTTGGATGCGCTTCTGCAACTTCTCACAGCAGGCCATGCCAGCTTTCCCGTGGACGACCGGATGATCTCCCGGAGTATTGACTTTCTCCTGCGCGAGCAGCGGCCTGAGGGCTCCTGGGGGGCAGGAGCGCTGGGGAGCCATGAGGAGACCGGCCTGGCGGTGATCGCCTTGAAAAAATCAACCCTTCCGGCTGCACGCGAAGCAGTGGTTCGAGGGCGTTGCTGGTTGGTCGAGCAGGGGCCGAATGTCGTGCCAGCGCCAATTGGTCTCTATTTCTCATTGCTTTGGTATCATGAAAAAATGTATCCTTGGGTGTGGACCCTGGAGGCCTTGGCAGAAAATGACTGTGATGCGTGACAATACAGATGCGACATTATCCTCGCTGGAAGAGAAGATCGGCTATGTCTTTCGTGACAAGGCTCTTATTGAGCGTGCGTTGACGGCGCCCTCTTATCGGGCGACGCATGGCTTGGGTCCGCAGGAGGATAACCAGCGGCTGGAGTTTTTGGGGGATGCGGTTCTGGGATTGCTGGCCGCAGAGTATGCCTATCATCGCTTTGATCACCAGGCAGAGGGCTATTTAACGATTCAACGGAGTCATCTAGCCAGTGGGCGAGCATTGGCTGACACCGCGCGCCAGATCGGACTCGGGAACCATATGCGGATCGGATTGAGTGACGAGACCACGGGGGGTATTGATAAAGAGAAGCTCCTGGCCGATGGACTCGAAGCCGTATTGGGAGCAGCCTGGATTGACGGCGGCATGCCGGCAGTCACCACGATTTTCCAGAAAATTCTCCAACAGAAAGTTGATGAGACACCCGCCAACCATTGGGAAAATAACCCTAAGGGATATTTACAATCCATCTGCCAGCACCAGGCCTGGCCGAACTCTCCGACCTACGAGCTTCTTGAATCCACAGGTCCGGCGCATGAGCCGCTCTATGCCGTGCGTGTCAGTGTGGCCGGTGGCTTTGAGGCGACGGGGACAGGACGCTCCAAGCGGATTGCCGAGGCAGATGCCGCGACGCATCTGCTCAGCCTCCTCGCGGAGCGGGGAGTGATTGGCGCGTGAATTGTGAATCGTGAATAGTGCCTTGGCCCTCTTATGACCCGGGGTGGACGAACGGGGTATTGCTGGCGCAGAGGGGACACGTTGCGGGTTCCCAGACCTCTGGAGCCATCTTCAAGAGGGAGAGCGTGGGATAGCCAAAGGATGCCTGCCCTGCGCTACGATCCACGAGAACCAAAACAGCGACGACTTCTGCACCTGCGGCTTTCACAATATCAATCGTCTCCTGGACGCGTCCGCCACGGGTGATCACATCTTCGGCAACGATATAGCGTTCGCCGGGCTTAATGCTGAAGCGACGCATGACAAGCTTGTTGTCCAGCTTTTCAGCGAAGACGCACTTCACATCCAATTCGCGGGCAACCTCGTGTCCGACCAGGATGCCACCCAAGGCTGGCGAAATGACGCCGTCAATTTTCCCAATCTTCAGCTCGGCTTGCATCCGTTTGACGAGCTCACTGCAGAGGAGTCCTGCCGTCCGCGGATAGCGCAAAACATTGGCGCATTGGAAAAAGCGATTACTGTGCAAGCCAGAACGCAATTCGAAATGGCCTGTCAGCAAGGCGCCTGTGTCAGCAAGGATTTTGAGAATATCTGTTTCGTTCATACTACTTCCTTTTTTGTTGTTTGTTTAAAGTTGATTCATCACGCCATTTTTCAGTTCCACCTGTCGTGCCATACGGCTCGCGCAGTCGCGGGCATGTGTCACAAGCAGGAAAGTCGCACCCTCTTCAGTGTTCAACGCGAGGAGTAAGTCCAGCAGGCGTTGAGCTGTGTCATAATCCAACGAACCAGTCGGTTCATCAGCTAGGAGGAGCGCGGGTTTCATGATGAGTGCGCGGGCGACCGCGACGCGTTGGCACTCTCCGCCAGAGAGCTGGCCGGGAAAATGTGTCTTGCGGTCCGCGAGGCCGACACGTTCCAGCAGATGGTGTGCCCGTGCCAGGTGTTCCACGGCATGCGCCTGAGGCGAGACCCAGGTTGGCACAAGGACGTTCTCCAGAGCCGTGAGCTGGGGGAGGAGGATATGCGCTTGGAAGACAAAGCCAATCTCCCGATTTCGAAAATGTGCACGCGCCTGCTCATCTAGGGTGGCAAGCTCACGTCCATTGACACGCACCTCGCCTGAATCCGCGGTATCGAGTGCGCCGATGAGCTGCAAGAGTGTGGTCTTGCCTGAGCCCGAGGCTCCAGTGATGGCAAGGGTCTCGCCAGCCGCGACATGGAGGTCTACGCCTTTCAAGACAGGGGTTGGTGAGGCGCCTGTTTGAAATGTTTTCACCACTTGTGTGAGTTGAATATCAGCACCTGAAGTTAGGCTCATCTTAAAATCCCTTTACGCAAAGAAGTTCACCATCCGCCAAAAGGAGGCACTTGCCGCCACGTCCAGGAGCGAGGTTTTGGAGGTTATCGCCCGGCGATGCGCGAAAAAGTTCTGTTCTGTCGGTTAGACGGAGGGCGACGATGATAGGGCCAGCAATTCCCCAGAAGACTCCTTCGTGGATAATCGTTTCATCAAAGCGCGTTGCGAGTTGAAGTTCCCCGTCTGGGATCAATGCTGTCTTTTGCCATTGCCAGTAGGTGAGCTTTCCCTCTGGGGTGGGCATGACAAAGTGGCTTGGGTCCACTAGGGTAGGTGTGGCGAAAGTCTCGGATTCTGAAATCTTTACACGTGCGAGACAGGTTAATGCGTTGGGGTCGAGCAGAGCCAGTGAACCCGTCCGTGTGCCCACCACCAACTGGCCTGTCGGCAGGCGGAGTAGGCTTCCCGCGACTTGTTCATCGTCATTCAACGGGATAGAGCCCTTCAGATGTCCATTTGTGAGAGAGAAGAGATAGACGGTGGCATCGCAGTTGCCATAGGCGATCGTTTCGCCGAAACAGATGGGGGGACTATCTGTCCGATTGGTGGCTGGGCTACGCCAACGGATCTGGCCATCTTTGGCGTTTAAGCAGAGGAGTGTTCCCTCTTCCTGAGAGAGAAGAATGAGAACTGTCTCTGACTGAATCTCAGTCACCATGGGGGGCTGAACGCAGTAGAGATGGGTTTCGCTCCGCCAGCGGAGTTCCCCTGTAGAGAGGTTGAAGCAGATGAGTTCACCCTTCTGTGTTACAGCGCAGGCCGTCTCCATGTCAATAAGCGCGGATGCCTGCCATGCACAATTCGAATAAGCAACCTGCCAGCGCAAGATGCCGGCTTCTGTCAGGTAGAAGATCTCGCCTTTTGGAGAGGTGACCAGCCAGCCGTCAGGCAGACGGGTAGGCGTGTTGAGTGTTGGTGAACCTTTTGTGCGCCAGAGGACTGATGCAGGTGGAAGCGAGGGGCCTAGGGAGGCGTGGGACGAGGGGTGGTTCACGTGGTCTTTGGGTGGAACGTCGGTGGTGGATTTCAAGACAACGCGAAGCGCAACAGCAGCAGCGAGCAAGAAGCAGAAGGAGAGCGCTATGATCAGTCGTTGTCCCTTCATTTGACGACCATCCATTCGATATCCACGCAGCCGGAGGCCGCGGTTTTGGATGTTCCCATCGACAACACACGTTCAAAGAGGTTTGCATCCGGGTGAGCGGCCGAGAGGCGGATCACATGTTCGACCTCACCCTGATTATTGCACTCCAGATAAAAGCGACAGGATCCGGAAGAGGATGTCATATTTTTTAACGCGTCCATGGATAACGTAAATTTGAAGTCAGCCTTTTGGAGCGTTTGCGAGAGTCGAGCGGTATAGAAGCTCTTTTGATCAATGGCCGACTTCGGGCGGGGAGGCTCCTCTTTTTCAGGGGTTGTGATGAGAGGGGCGGTGACGGGAAGGCGTTCTGCTTTTTCAGCCCGCCACTCTGAAGGCAGGATCCCTCCCTTTTCAAGGTAATGGGGGGGTGGAGGTTCCAGACTGGCTTCCAACGCGGTTAGATCGAGTCCGTTTTTCTTTGTTTTGGAACCCGCCCCCAGCATCCATTCCGAGGCAGCTTGTTTGACCAGTTTATTCACGCTAGACTTGTCAATGGTGATGTAGGCCACGCTTGAAGAGAGTCGCGGAAGCGTGTTCTGTTGAGTCGACGGACGGTTTCGGGGCGTCCAGGGAAAGTTAGCCCAAAGGGCCGTCACCAGAGAGACGATAATCGCAACAGGCCATAGATAACGCAATGGCGTTTGTTGATACCTCCGTGGGGTAAACTGTGGGAAGGAGAAGGGCATGTTTATTCTGGCTTTTCAGCAACATTCACTTTTGAGACCCCTGCATTCCGCAGAATATTGACGAAGCGTAGTATGTCACCATGTTTGACACGCTTATCTGCCAGCAGAAGAAAGTCTTTGCTCGAGGCGCTTTGACAGCGCACGCGGACTTGTTCAGCAAGGACCGCCATCTGGTCGTTATCTTCAACCATGAAACGGGAATCATCAAAGAAGACCAGAGCCTCCTCGCGTGCCATGGACTCTTGTGTGACTGCAAACATGAGGGCTGTCAGGCCCGTATGAGAGCCTTCCTTGAGCGGGGCAGGGGGTAAGTCAAAAACAATGCCAGGCGAGATCGCAATCCGCTGATGATAAAGGAATAGCAGGGCAAAGAGGATCAGGGCATTGATCCAGGGAACTGAATACATGACCGCTTGTGCCCACGGGCCACCAAAACGAGAAACGCCACGGTGGCTACGAATGGTTTGTAGCCAGCTAACAGGTTCACTCTTCTTCATGGCTCCCCCTCTTTAACAACGAGGTGTCACTTCGGGTCAGATAGGCAACGATCTCAGAGGCAGCGGCCTCCATATCAATGACAATACGTTCGATTCGAACCATCAAGATGGCATACATCGCGTGACAGGGTATTGTGACGAGGAGTCCTGCAATCGTCGAGAAAAATGCTTGTAGCAGGCCATTTGTCAAGTCAACACTCTGAACCAGTGGCGCATTGGCTGTCGCCGCCTGTATGATCTTTACAACACCGATCAAGGTTCCCAGGAGGCCCAGTAAAGGAGCAATCTGACACGCAATGGAGATGGTGGCCTGCCGACGTTCCATACGCGAAATTTCAGCACGGCCTGCATTATCTACAGCCTCTCTTAAGGCTTTTGAATCTGCCTTTCGGTGACGTATGGCCGTCAAAACCACTGCGGCGACGGGGCCAGGTGTATCTTCACAAATCATCGTCGCTTCGTCAACGTTCCCCTTATCTAAGACGTTGCAGACGCCTTTGATGAAATCCGCATAGTCAATATGCGCGCGGCGCAAGTGCAGCATGCGGGTTAAGAAGGTTATAAACGAATTGAGTCCAAGGAGGAGGATAATCCAGAAAACAATACCATATTGTAAGAGAGATGACATGCTGTGTTCCTTTCAATGCGAGAGGGGGCTCGCACTATTTCTTTCGCAGGCGTTCAATACGGGCACGAATTTCATCCTTACCCTGAACCTCGGTTTTCAAAACACGTTCAAGAACCTTGATCGCAGAGTGGACACGACCCTTCTGTTCATACAGATCCGAGACATTAAAAGCAGCTCGTACATAGAGTCCCGCAGCGGAGTCATCATACCACACTCCCTGTGTTACGCCATTTTGATAACGAATAACCACATCTGAATAATAGACGTCTATGGCTTCGTCGATACGCTTAAGTTTCTCAAGACAACGTGCAACCTTGTAATTTAATTGAAGCACCTGACTGGGTGAGAGCGAGGGGGATTGGAGAACTTCGCGATAGGTTGCCAAAGCTTTGAGGTAGCGATCTGGATTATCCGCTCCCATGGCAAAGAGGGAATCGCCCTTGCGCAGTTTTGCCTGCTCAGTCCATTCCCTCGTGGAATCCGTTGCGATGATCTGGTCAAGAAGAAGGACGGCCTCTGAGAAACGGGCGAGCTCCATCAGCGCATTGGTTTGAATTAAGCGAGCCTCCATAATGCGTTGGCTCTTCGGATACTCGCGGACGAGGCGTGTGACCAATTCAACTGCACTGGAGAAGTCGGCATCGTCCACCGCTGCGCGAGCAGCCCACAGCAAGGCGGCATCAGCCCATTCGGCTGTTGGCCAGCGCGAGACATACTCCATGAACATCTTCCGTGCCTCAGCATATTTGCCTCGATTAAAGTTAAATTTTCCAATCCAGAGAATCATATCTGGCAGGCGCGATGATTCCGGAAAGTCGGTAATAAAGGTTTGGGCTGAGGTTTGAGCCTCCTTGTCCCGTCCCAGCGCATAAAGACAGCGCGTAATAACCTGGAGGGTCTCATCACGGCGAGTTTTGTCTGCTTGGCCTGCGGCTGAAAAATCCTTCATGGCCGCATCAAAGCGAAAGAGGCGATAGTAGACGTTTCCTCTTCCCATGAAGGCATCGCTGTGTTGAGCTTTCAGGAGGAGGTTGGTTTGGATAGAGGTGTAGGTTCGGATCGCGGTGTCGAGTTCACCACTGGAGACATAGAGTGCACCCAAACGTAAAAGCGCTTTTCCAACATGTTCGTTCTGTGGTTCTTCGGTAATGAGTTTTTGGTAGACGGTGATGGCCAACGCGGGTTGTGCCGAACGTTCTAAACATTCACCTCTTTGATAAAGGGCGCGCGGTGACAAAGGACTCTGAGGGGTTTCCGCCGTGACACGTGCAAAAACAGGGGCTGCATCAGCATGTCGACCATCTGCCATTAAAGCCTCGCCCCATTTGAACAAACTTTCAGCCTTGACGATTTGATTGGTCGTCTGCTCGGCGACACGCTGAAAAACGCCAGAAGCCTCCGTGTGTCGCTTGAGTTGAAAGAGCGCCCATCCTCTCCCGAGTAACACATGATCACTCTTTGAAGAGGCTGGATAAGTCTCAAGAACTAAGCGATACTCTTCGGCTGCACGCGACGCAAGACGATACCTTAGAAAAGAGTCGGCCAATTTTAAATGCGCCTGCATCGCTAGAGGATCATCAGGGAACTCACGCACGAGTATCTTGATGAGCAACGCACACTCATTCAGGGTGGTCACATCGGAACAGAGTAGATTGCTGAGGTGAAAACCAGCGAGTCGTCGCATATCAGGTTCTTGCGCAAGCGAATAGGCTTGTCGCGCATACGCAATGGACTCGTTTGTTTTTGCGAGTTGCAGAACGTTGTCGCTCATTTCTGTGAGTGCCTGCACACGGATACGAGCGGAAAAGAGCCGATTGGTGGCAAGTTGATCATAGGCGGTTAACGCCTCCTCCTGTTTGCCTTGACGAAACAAGAGACGTGAGCGGAGCAACAAGCCCTCAGAAATCTCCGTGTGTGTGGGACTTACTTTCAGCAGACGCGAGAGGACTTCAAGAGCCTGAGGCTCACGCTGGGCCGTTTCAAGGGTCAGGGCCCACTCAACAAGGTTGGAGACACGTGTTGAGATGTTTGTCGAGAGTTTTTCGATTGAGGCAAAAATTTCTAATGCGCCGCCGACGTCCCCGGTTGCCCGTTTGGCACGTGCCGTCAACCGAAGGAGCGCATCTGTCAAGGCGGGGTCGGTGGTGGGCACAGGCACCTGTTGCAGTGTGGTAACCGCATCGGAGAAGCGGTTCACATTCAATAATGCACGTGCTTTCCAATACGAGAACCAGGCGGGTTGTTGCGCGCGCTCAACGGTGTTGGAGTATTGTCCGAGAACATCCAGAGCCCTTTGGTCCCGGCCTTGCTGGCAGAGTGCTTCAACGAGAAGGATAAGTGCTTCAGGACTCTGGCCGTCTGAAGCTTCTAATTGTTTCTGGGCATGGACTTCCGCAATATCGAAGAGTTGATCATGCAGGGCGGCCTTTGCAATATCCAGCCCTTCGGCAGAATAGAGCACAGGTGAAAGCAGTATCGAAATTAATAATAGCCCCAATTTCATACCCGATAGCATAACGTAAGAGGGGTTAAATATCACGTTAAAAATGAAGACGGATGGCTGAAAACAGCCATCCGTCTTTTCATTCACAATAAGGGCTTTTCCAGCTTAAGCCTGCTTAGATTCCTCAACCTTTTTAGGCTCTTCCTTCTTAATCTCGTCGATCACGTCCTTAACCTGTTGCGTGGCGAGCTTGTCACCCTCTTCCCTGCCTTTTTTGAATTCACCGACGCTTTTGCCTAACGCGCGGGCCAAGTTAGGAAGTTTGGAGCCACCAAAAAGAACCAAAATAATAATCAGAATGACGATTAATTCGGTTGGTCCAAAATTTTGAAGAAATGCAATGGGTAACATAATGAATCCTCCTTATTATAACTATCCTCTATAATGCGTTGAAACAGCTCGTCTGGCTTCTAAGTCGGCATCACGTCGCCGAATGGTCTCCCGTTTGTCCTCTTGTGCCTTGCCTCGGCAGACCGCGATTTCTACTTTCACCATTCCTTTAGGTGTCAAATAAATTCTCAACGGAATCAAAGAAAGCCCCTTCTGCTCTGACAGCGCTTGGAGCTTGCGGATCTCCCGCTTGTGCATCAACAGCCTTCTTGTTCTCAGAGCTTCGTGGTTGAAACGATTTCCAAAAGCATAGGGCGGTATACGCACTTGATTCAGAAAAAGCTGGCCTTCTTTTACGCTTGCATACGATCCGTTAAGGCCGGCTTCACCATTTCGAACAACCTTGACCTCGGTGCCGACGAGCTCAATGCCAGCCTCATACTTCTCGAGGACAAAATAGTCATGCGAAGCCCGTCTGTTCACCGTCAGGTTTCCGCCGCTTTTCTTGTCCTCTTTCGACATAACACCTAAAAGGTCTGATTATTCTGACCAACGTGTCTGTGCCTGTTCAGCACGAGCAATTGCGGCGAAATCAACTTCGCACATGATAAGCCCCTCGGCTATTTCACGCAATGCTATATCCGCTTTGTCTTCATCAGCAGACAATGGCTTCACCAAAGGACGTTCGCCCATATTGAGCTGGCGCACACGCTTGGAAACCACATTTACGAGTACCGGTACGCTTGGAAAGCGGACTCTTGCCTTTTCAATCAATTCAACATTCACTAAAAGCCTCCATTTGAAGCGTATACTATATCGGATTACCCTGCATTGGTCAACGGGGAAACTCCATATATTTTGAAAGAAGTCCAGACATGCGTGTTTCGAGCCAGGGTCTGACCTTCCAGAAGTCGCGTAAAGCGAGGTATTCGTTCACAGCCACAATCTGGCCTGGTTTAAGTGCAAACTCGGCTTTAATCAGAATGTTTCGAGCTGTGGCTTCGGCTGAGACAAACTCCACAACCTGAGTCCGAAAGCCTAGGATGCGAAGCAGTTGTGCACGGAATGTGTCGGTTAAAAGGTCTGCCAGTCGCTCGCGAAGGATCCCATGACGCAGAAGCGTTTGGAAGGGGCCACCCTCTTTGAGCTCTTTATGCAATTCATGCTGGCAGCAGGGCACACAGACGATATAACGGCTCTTCCATTCAATCGCCCGTGCGAGAGCCTCATCGGTTGCGGTATCACACGCATGGAGACTCATGACCAAGTCAGGGGCGAAGGGCGGCTCAGCCGTTGCCAGGTCTGCCTCGATAAAGGTCACATGGGTGGCCACATCGAGGTTTTGTGCCAGTCTCCTGGCAGTAAGGATCAAGGCGGGATTACGGTCTATGCCACAGACTCGAACGGTAAGCCCTCGCACAGCCGTTAAGTAATGATAAGCGGCAAGGGTCAAATAGGCTTTTCCGCAACCGCAATCAACAATATGAAACGGCTTAACCTCTTCAGTTTCAGAGGGTGAAGGTGAGGGAATCAGGGAGTCCAAGACCTTTAAAAGCTCATTGACCTGGTCATATTTTCCTCTCATGGAGGCCTTGATACGGCCATCCGCATCCGCAATATCAATTGTTTTCAGCAACGCGATTGAATCAAAAGCGGTCAAGGGCATCTGTTTGACCCGGTCATGGGCAGGGGCCTCTTCGCTCTCACGGGCCATGGGTGCGCTTCTGGAAACCAGTGCTTTCCCCTTTCGGGTGACCCGAACATGAAGATCGCCTGAAGCCGTAATCAGATGAAGCTCTCGCGGACCTACCTGCTCTAAAATATCCTCCAGCCCCTTTTGGGCTCCCGTTAAGTCAAAGTTTTTGACCGTTGTCCGTCCATTCTCTGTCATCTCACCTTGGTATCGCTTCTCCTCTTTGATGGTGACAGGGCGGAGGCTGATTCTCCAGAGTTCGCCTCCACGGCGCACAACTTGGGTGATCTTCATCCATCCCTTTTCTTCGAAAACGCGCCTTCTTATTTCAGTCGCCAGCTCAGGCGAGAGTTCCGTACGAGACATGATGCTCCTTCATTTGGGTCTATTCAATTTATAGTGACGCAAAGCATAGTGGATTCGAGGTAGGTCTGCAAGTGCTTTTTCGGTAAATGGCTATAGGGAAAAATCCACGCAAAATTGTTAATTTTGTGGCGAAAACGGCTTGCCTGTTTCCTTCAACTTCGGTATAGTACAAGCAATTCTTAGGAGTGGTTAGGTTTTTTTAAGCTACGTGTTGCTTAAAAGAGAGGAAAGCATGAAAAAAAGTTTATTTGGGTTGCTTTTGTTCGGTCTGTTGTCAATTAACGCACAAGCTGCTGATAAAGTGCGTTGGCCTGTCTGGTTTACGTTTAGTGGTTCAGAAGATGTAGATGTTATCGGCCTGCGTATTCCGGTAGGTGGGTATTGCGATCAGGTGACGGGGTTTGAGGTTGGGTTGATCGGGCGTTGCCGCTATTTCAATGGGTTCCAGATGAACGTGATTCGCAGTGCAGTTGAAGATGAAATGGCTGGGTGGCAGTTCTCTTGCCTCTACAATTCAATTGGCCATGGAAATGGCATCGGAATTCAAAGTGCACTTTGGAATGAGTCTCAGATCTTCTCTGGGCTTCAGTTGGGCGTTGTTAACCTCGCAGATTATTGCAACGGCTTCCAGATTGGAATTATTAATCGCGCAGAGGACCTTTATGGTTTTCAGTTTGGGATTGTGAATGTCATTCGTAATTCGACGATGCCGTTTTGCCCGCTCATGAACATTGGCTTCTAAGCTAAGCTATTTATTGTTTCACAACTTGCCCCCGCGTCCATTAAGGATGACGGGGGTTGTTTATTACACCTCAGGAGACAGATTATGTTCGTTAAACCCTTTGCCGCCCTAAGACCCGCACCAGAGACGGCTTCTGTTTTGGCCTCTGTACCGTATGATGTTGTGGATACGGCTGAAGCGCGTCTTCTCGCTTCTGGAAACCCCGATAGTTTTCTCCA
Source organism: uncultured Akkermansia sp. (assembly GCA_964459675.1). Classification (GTDB taxonomy): domain Bacteria; phylum Verrucomicrobiota; class Kiritimatiellia; order RFP12; family UBA1067; genus CAIZQW01. The sequence continues at coordinate 13,533 of CAYWNP010000001.1, forward strand.
TGTTTCCCGTCCTGAAATTGATCTCCCGGACACTGTGGATATCCACGATGACCGTGTCTATGCGCAAGGGGTCAAGGCTTTTAAAGATTTACAGGCCAGAGGGGTCCTGCTTCGGGAAAAAGCAGAGCACTTTTATGTCTATCGCCAGATCATGGGTGCCCACCAGCAGACGGGTGTTGTCGCCTGCTGCCATGTTGATGATTATGCAAACGACATCATCCGCAAGCATGAAAAGACGCGCAAGGACAAGGAAGATGACCGTACGCGCCATTGTCTCGAATTGAATGCGAATTCAGGCCCAGTCTTCCTGACGTATCGCGATCAGAGCGGTTTGGACTGTCTGGTTGCAGATGCTCAGAAACAGGTGCCGCTTTATGATTTTACGGCAGTGGATGGGGTTCGGCATACGGTGTGGCGTGTTGAGTCGAATTCGCCTGTTTGGGTTGAGGCCTTCAAAAATGTCCCCCTGGCCTATGTGGCCGATGGACATCATCGCGCGGCTGCTGCTTTCCGTACCGGAAAACAGCGCAGAGAGGCTAATCCGAAACATACCGGGCAGGAAGAGTATAATTGGTTTCTCGCCGTTCTCTTTCCTGAAACGCAGTTGCGGATTCTTCCCTACAATCGGTGTGTCGTTGATTTGAATAGCCTGGCGCCTGACGCTTTCTTGTCAAAGGTCAAAAACATCTTTAAAACAGAAGCGTGCACCACTCCGGATCCAACAGGTGCACGTGAGGTGCGGATGTATCTGGCTGGAAAATGGTATAAGCTTTCGTGGGATGAGTTTCAGGCAGATCCTGTCGGGCTGCTCGATGTGAGTGTATTGCAGGATCGCTTACTCGCGCCTGTTTTGGGAATTGATGATCCACGCACCAACACGCGTATATCCTTTGTAGGGGGCATCCGTGGCACGGCGGAATTGACCAAGCGTGTGGACAGTGGACGTGATGCGGTTGCCTTCTCGATGGCTCCCGTGACTGTCGGGCAGATGATGGATATTGCAGATGCTGGACAAATCATGCCACCCAAAAGTACATGGTTTGAACCCAAGCTGCGTTCCGGCCTCCTCGTGCATACGCTGGATTGAGATGAACATCTCTCATATTATTTGGGATTGGAACGGGACCTTGCTGGATGACACGCAAGCCTGTGTCAACTCGATTAATGTGCTGCTGGGCAAGCGCGGGGTTCCCTCCATTGATGTCCCCAAGTATCGAGAGGTCTTCGGGTTTCCCGTGGTGGATTTTTATCGCCGGATACAGTTTCCGCTTGAGACGGAGAACTGGGATCTTGTTGCCCGTGAGTTTCACGATGTTTTCCTCGCGGACCCCACCTTTCAACTTCAGACGGGCACCTTGAATGCGCTTGAACACATTCGAGCCCTTGGACTCGGACAATCCGTCCTCTCGGCCTCTGAACAGACGATCCTGGATCAGATGCTCACGAAATATCGGATCCGGGATTATTTCAGCCATGTCTGTGGCGTTGATAACCTCTATGGCGCTTCGAAGATCGCGATGGGCCAGAAGTTAGTGGAACGTTTTCAGCATCCGAAGGCTTCGATTGTCATGGTCGGTGATACGCTGCATGACGTGGAAGTTGCGGAAGCGCTGGGGATCTCCTGCGTCCTGATTGCGCAGGGGCATCAATCCCGCGAACGCTTGGATCAGGCTGGCGTGCATGTGTTTGAGGATCTCGATGCTTTTAGCCAATCGCTGCCCGCATTGCTGCGATGTCAGCATCAAGTCCCGTCCAGATCTTGAAGGAGGCTGCCCCTTGGCGGATGAGCATCCCGATGCCATTCGTTCCTTTTGCGCCAGCGGCTAATGCCGTTGCAAGGGTAGGGGGATTGGGATAGGTCACAAGGTCATAGACGGTCTGCCCTGGATGAAACGAGGAGGCGGGGAGAACCGAGACATCCTCTGGCTTTAGACCGGCAGGTGTGCAATGGACAATCAAGTCGCAGGACGGAGCGATCTCGGCCCACGTCTGTTGCTGGCTCGGAAGAATGTGAACCGTAGCCGTATGGGCGTGGCGCTGTTTTGCAGCTTCCATATCGCGCGCAAGCACTTCGGCTCGCTCGGTCATCGGATCGGCCAGAAAGATTTCCGAGGCTCCAGTAGAGGCGAAGGTGATGGCACGTCCTGCACCGCCACAACCGAGGACGAGCACACGCTTGTCCATGGGCGTAATGCCACAGCCTTCCCGCAGATCTTCTTGAAAGCCGATAATATCGGTGTTGTAACCAGTCATCACGCCATCGCCTTCAAAATGGATGGTGTTGACAGCTCCAACATGTGCAGCCAGGGAGTCCACCCGTGTCAGCAACGGGATGATCGCTGTCTTATGTGGAATCGTGATGTTGAGTCCGGTAAACCCCGCTTGCTGGCAAGCCTCTAACTGTTGGCGTAGCTGTGAAAAGTCCACATCAAAAGCCTCATACGTTGCCTCAAGCCCGAGGGACGTAAATGAGGCCGCATGCATACGCGGGGACAACGAGTGCTTAATCGGATGACCGAAAATACCGAAGCGATACATGGTTACAGACTCTCCCTTCCCACCGCAATGACGCCAGAACGTGAAAGGTCAATGATATGATGAGGCTTCATCGCTTTCAAAAATTCGGAGACCGCATTTTGATTGCTGGCGAGCTGTAAAGAGATTGAGTCCTTCTGAATGGCGACGACCTGCGCATTGAAGGTGGAAGCAACATCTAACACCTCGGCACGTTGGGCATTTTCTTTTGTCCCTACACGAACCAGAATGAGTTCGCGTTCCAGATGAGGTTTATTGGTCATCTCGCTCACCTCGATGACATTTACTTGTTTGGAGAGTTGCTGGATGATCTGGTCAATGACTTTTGCATCTCCAGGAGCAACAATGGTCATCTTCGAAACCGTAGGGTCAGCTGTTGGAGCGACATTGAGGGTGTCAATATTATAACCACGTCCAGAGATCAACCCAACGATACGGGCGAGCACGCCCAGCTGGTTTTCAACAAGGCAGTTGATGATATGCTTCATAAGAGAGTTTCCTTTTCAATAGGATCAGTTTTTGAGGTGGCCAATCATCGACGAGACATGCGCCCCAGGTGGGATCATCGGAAAGACGTTTGCATCTGGTGAAACAATGCATTCGATCACCGTCGTATGTTTACGCTTAAAAGCTTCCTTCAGCGCGGCTTCCACCTCTTTTTCCGTAGTCACGCGGCAGGCCGTGGCGCCATGCGCCTCAGCCAGCTTGATGAAGTCTGGAAGATACTTTCGCTCTTCGGTGATGCCTTCATTGGGGCGCCGTCCCTGTTGACTGAGCATGACGCCAGAGTAACGTTTGGTGTAGAAGAGCTCCTGCCACTGGCGCACCATGCCGAGGTAGCCGTTGTTGAGAATCACAACCACGATGGGCAGCTTATGCTCAACAGCTACCACAAGCTCCTGGAAGTTCATCTGGATGCCACCGTCCCCGGAGACAGAAACCACCAACTCGTTCGGGCGACCCAGCTGCGCGCCGATGGCGGACGGCAGACCAAACCCCATGGTGCCGAGTCCACCAGAGGAGATCCAGTTGCGGGGCTGGGTATAGGTGAAATACTGAGTGGCCCACATCTGATTTTGTCCGACGTCGGTAGCGATAATCGCCTTGCCCTTGCTGAGCGTGTCAATCATCTTGATCACCGACTGCGGCATCAGGACGCCTTCCGGCTGGGGATAACCCAAGGGAAATTTGTTTTTCCACTCTTTGATCTGTTTGACCCAGGCGTCATGTTTGTTGGGCTTGACCTGCGGAAGCACAGCCTTGAGTACGGGCTTGAGGTAGCCATGGATGCCAAAGTGCGTCTCGACATTTTTCCCGATCGCGGAACGGTCAATGTCAATATGGACCGTGATGGCCTTTGAGGCAAACTGGTCAATCTTTCCGGTTACGCGGTCGTCAAAACGTGCACCGGCGGAGATCAGTAGATCACTCTTGTCCACCGCATAATTGGCCGCGGCCGTCCCGTGCATCCCCACCATTCCTAATGAGAGCGGGTCATTTTCAGGGAAGGCCCCCAATGCCATCATGGTTGTGCAGACAGGGATGTTCGCTTTGTGGGCAAGCTCCCGAATCATTTCTGAAGCTTCGCCGTTAATTGCCCCACCACCCACATACAACAATGGACGCTCCGCCTTGTTGATGAGCTCGGCCAATTTTTCGATGTCACTCTTGGAAACCTTGACATCAGGCTTGTAGGCACGCATGGAGACGCTTTCAGGCGCAATCGTGGGGAGGGTGGTCGTGGCCCGCTGTATATTCTTGGGAATGTCAATCAACACAGGCCCTGGCTTCCCAGTTGTCGCAATGTAGAAAGCCTTGGCAATGATGTCCGGCAACTCATTGACATCGCGCACGAGGAAGTTATGCTTTGTGACAGAACGTGTGATGCCCATGACATCCGCCTCTTGAAACGCATCGGTTCCAATCAGGTGTAAGGCGACCTGCCCGGTGATGCAAACGAGAGGGATTCCGTCCATATTGGCCGTAGCCAGTCCAGTGATGGTGTTCGTGGCTCCTGGACCGGAGGTCACTAGGCAGCATCCAGGCTTCCCTGTTGCCCGGGCATAGCCGTCGGCCATGTGGACCGCGCCTTGTTCATGCCGCGACAAGATAAACTGGAAGGGGGCGTCATAGAGGCAGTTGAAGATATCGAGAACTGTCCCTCCCGGGTAACCAAAGAGCATTTCGCATCCAGCCTCGACCAGTCCGTCAATGACGCATTGTGCGCCAGAGCGAGGGGCGATGGATTCTTCTTTACGTGTGGGAGTAGACTCTTTTTTCTTTTTCATAGCAGGTGCGTGTGAGGGGTGTCTCAGACTGGCGTGAGACACCCCGTCTGAGACTCATGTTAACCGAGTAATGCGTTGATCTTGGAGACGATTTCAAAGGCATCGCCGATATAGACGACATCCGCCTTGCCTTGAGCCCAGCCGCAGTTTGCATCGACGTTGATGGCGCGGCGTTCGGTGATGAAACGCCAGCCAACCGCATGAGGCTCTTCGCCATGGCAGCAGGTTGAGAGGCCTTTTTGATGGCGAGGCGTTGAGCCTGTCTGGCCGATCTGATTCATGTGTGACATGAAACTTAAGGTCTCTTGTCCTTCACTCTTCAGATCAACGAGCGACTTGCTGCTTCCCAGGGAGGCTTTGGCCTTCTGGAGGAAACCTTGAATCAGCGTGCTGGCTTCCCCGATGTGATATTGACCATCTTTTTGCTTCTTTGTCCAGCCGGCACCCGCCACAAACAAGAGTTGGGCATCTGGGCGAATGGTCTGGGCGTCGGCGGCAGGAGCCTGCACACCATTAACCGTCGTGCGCGATGCCACCTCTGGGACAGCGACAGCCTCAGCGGCAACCGTTCCAGCTGTACCTTCGTAGGGTGCTTGGATCCCGCCATCCACCAGTAACAGCCAGGGACGTGCAACACGTGTAAAGGTTGTCAGAATACGCTGACGATAGAACCAGCGCTGGACCTTGACACTGTTCGCCTCTGCGGTGATTCCGACAATGTGGGTGTCCACCTGTGCTCCGACGCGCTGGGCAACCCCGGGAAGCGCACGTGCAAAACGTGACGTGTTAGGAGCTAGAATGAGTTCCGGATTTGCGGCCTTGATGAGTGCAGTCGCCGCTGCGGTATCCGTTGAGTAGCGTGGTTGGAGAAAAGCCTCTCCCTCGACGACTACGAACTTTGCCGCGCCACATCCTGCAAGGGTGTTTGCGGCCGTTGCTGCAGAGCCTCCGAAAATGGCGACGGTCAGTTCCCCGCCAAGGCTCCGCGCAACGGAGATCGTCTCCAGCGCAGCTCGGGGGAGTGTATTGTTTTCAGTATGTAAAAGTGCTAAAACCTTCATGGTGTCATTTTCCTCTCGCGGTGAGATGTTAAAACTAGGCCTTGAGCCATTCAATGATTTCCTTGGCAATATCGTCCGCTGTTGTATCCTTGACAACACGGGTGACACGCTTCTGGGCTGGAATCTCAACCTTCTCGTAGGCAATGCCACCTACGCCGACGGCTGCGGGTTTGGCCTTCTGCAAGGCTGGCATAACCGCGCGCATGTTCATCATGCCGACTTGGGGGTTGTTGGGCGGTTCAGGCAGATTGCCAGTCGCCCATGCCAGGACAGCGGGTGCTCCTGCGCAGGTGGAGTCCAGGTATTGGCCGCCTTCAATGCGTTCGAGCACACGGAATGAACCATCTGCGGAAGCTTTGATTTCATCGACTCCTGCGAAAAACTCCGAAATGCCGAGGCGTTCGCACACGGATTGCATGGTGACACTTGCATCACGCGATGCGGAGGCGCACCCTCCGAAGACGAGCAGTTTGCTCTTCTCCAAGCCGGGGATGGCCAGAATAGCGTCTGCCAAGGCTGTTGCCACCTGTTGGGCATCTGTAAAGCCACTGGCGCTGCCATCAATTGCGATCAGCTCAAAAGGAACCTTCTGGGCAACGGTCATCATCAATTGCTGCAGTTTGGCTTTAGGACCTAAGCTCACAAGCCAGACTTTGCTGCCCGCGACCTGCTTTGCCAGATTGGCTGCTTCAAAAAGGGCATGGGCTGACCAGGGGTCAAGAACCGACGGCAACATCGTCTCGTTCTTCAATCCAGGTCCTTGCGGCGTTGTCACGGGTTCGAGCGTCTGTAACGGGTCAGGCACCAGGCTGCCGCACACGACAATTTGGAATCCATTACTCATGATGATCTCCTTTGGGTTCTTCAGCGTGCAAGATGACTTGAAACGATCAATCATCCCGCTTAAAAAAGGCCTGAATTATAACAAAAAGAGGCTCCTTTGTGAATGGAAAACAAGTGGGCTAGAGAAAAAAGTTCCGAGGACCCAAAAGTGTGTCCTAAGACGATCTCACGCTTGACCGCATACGATGAATATGAGATTGTCTTTAAACACTGTAAGGAGCTGAAAAATGAAACCGTTTATTCATGATGATTTTTTGTTGCAGAATGAGACCTCCCGTGAACTCTACCATGTGTATGCCAAGCAGATGCCAATCATTGATTACCACTGCCATCTGCCTCCAGCAGAGGTTGCCCAGGATAAACGGTGGGAGAATATGACCAAGGTTTGGCTGGGAGGGGATCACTACAAGTGGCGTACCCTGCGTTCAAATGGTGTTGATGAGCGGTATATCACAGGGGATGCGCCTGATCGTGAAAAATTCCAGAAGTTTGCGGAGACGATGCCGTATCTGCTCCGTAACCCGATGTTTGACTGGTCCCATCTGGAACTGGCCCGTTATTTTGACTGTTTTGAATTGCTGTCTCCAAAAACAGCTGACCATATTTGGAGCCTGACTCAGGAAAAGTTGGCCCAGCCTGGCTTTTCCGCCCGTGGATTTATGACGCGGAGCCAGGTGAAACTCGTCTGTACGACGGATGATCCTTGCGACTCGCTTGAACATCATGCAGCGGTCAAGGCCTCTGGCTTCTCGACACAGATGCTCCCGACGTGGCGGCCTGACAAGGCGTTGGCCCTTGACCGCTCAGGCTTTTGGAATGAGTGGATGGATCGGTTGTCCGGTGTCGTTGGAGCCCCAGTTAAAACGTTTGACGACCTCCTCTCTGCGCTGGAGAAACGGCATGCCTTCTTTACGCAGAACGGGTGTAAGCTCTCCGACTACGGTCTCGAAGCTGTTTATGCGGAGTCTTACACGGAGGCGGATGTGCGCGCCATTTTCACAAAAGTCCGTACAGGCGGGACCGCGACCCCCGAAGAGGTGTTAAAGTTTCGCTCCGCAGTTCTCTTTGAGTGCATGAAGATGGATGCCAAGTCGGATTGGAGCGTCCAGATCCATTATGGACCCATGCGGAATAATAACACCAAGATGTTCAAGAAGCTGGGTCCGGATACAGGCTTTGATAGTATTGGCGACTATCAGACCGCACAGCCGATGTCCCGTCTCTTTGACCGCTTGGAGCAGGCGGATGTGTTGCCCCGTACGGTCATCTACACGATCAATCCTCGGGATAACGAGATGGTGGCCACCATGCTGGGGAACTTCCAGCGGGGTCCTGAGGCTGGGCGGATGCAGTTTGGCAGCGGGTGGTGGTTTAATGACCAGCGCGATGGCATGTTGCGTCAGATGGAGGCGTTGTCCCAATTGGGCTTGCTGAGTCGCTTTGTCGGTATGCTGACCGATAGTCGTTCCTTCCTCAGCTATACGCGGCATGAGTATTTCCGTCGCATCCTCTGTAATATGCTGGGCACGGATATTGAAGCGGGGCGCATCCCGAATGATATTCCCTGGACAGGGGAGATCGTCAAGGATATCTGCTCGCGCAACGCGCTGCGCTATTTCGGCTTTACGGTCTCGAAATAAGTGAATACACACCGGCAGAAAGTGATTGTAGGCCTGGTCTTCTTAGGGTTGTGGTTTCTGACCCAAATGTTGCCAGAGGGCTTGTTTGGTATTCTGTTTTGTCGTTTTCCAACACTTCTGGCAGCGCTCTATCTGAATGTTCCGCATGAGGCGACGACCTTGCTGTTGAGCGAGTCGCATGTGTTTGAAGTGAAGCGCGCGTGCGGAGGCTCTGATTTCTTCGTCATTGTGACAGCCATGGTCACATGGTATTATCTTAAACGGGATCGGCCGCTTCCAGGCCTGTTGATGCTCATGGTGCCACTCTGGCTACTGGTTAATCTGGTCAACAGTATGCGGATTGTGACGCTGGTCTGGGTTCACGCCCTCAGTGCCGCGGTTGTTCCAGAGCGGTTTCTGGGTTCCCTTCATTTGGCGAGCGGGGTGTTGATTTTCTTTCCTGCGTTATTAGGCGTTTGGTGGGCGTGCAAAAAGGTATGGGAGGTTGAAGATGAGCGACGAACAGGTGAATCCACTCTTTCCTGAAATTTTAAAGGGACGTCTCTGTCTCTTGTTGTCCGTGATGCTTCCTTCTCTTTTGGCCGTGGGTGTGAATGCGCTCGCCTTCTGGCTGCTCTGGGACGAGATGAAGACTTCCTCTCAACATAACCATGCATGGACATTGTTGATGACCAGTCTGTTGCCCGCGCTCCTGAGCTTGCCCTTCTTTTTTCGGCGTACGATCCTTCAAACATGGGCTCAAGCTCTTTTGGGACTCTCCTGTCTCGCGCATCTGGTCTGCTTTTGTTATCTCTCAAGTTCAACCATTCCCTCGGATACACCTGAGTGGATGGTAGGGCCCTCCTTCTGGTTGATCCAATTCGCAACCATGACGCCTGGACTTTTTCTTGGGCTCTGGCGTGTAGCCAGTATCCCGACGCGTTTTGCACCACTTCAGGATTTTGCTCTTTCGCTTATTGTCTCGATCGTCGGACCTGGATTGCTCTATGTCTTCTTAACTGTGACGATGTTTGGCTTTCGGCGCTTCCACAGTTCTAACCATGGTCTGGAATGGCTGTGGACTGCCTTCTTCAATGTCTTCATGATCATCTGCCCTGTCTTTTTCTTCCTAGGGCTCTTAAGATGCCTGATGTGGGTGCGCCGGTTTGTTGAACAAAAGAGCCTTCAGTATCGGCCCCTTCAGCTTCTCTACGTTGCGCTGGTCGCCCTGGTCTTCCCCATTTCAGGGTTGGTTCT
>CAYWNP010000001.1:23235-40921 GCA_964459675.1 uncultured Akkermansia sp.
TTGTGCAACTTCAGGAACTTCGGAAGGATCACGAGCAATGGACGCTTGCCGGCGTGTCAGGCCGTGGACGCTTTTTGCGCGCCTTAGGGATGCTTGCCATCCTGCCGCTCTGCTTTCTTGCCCGTTCCGAACATGACAGGTATGTTCTTCATAGTACTTTGAATTACTATTATGCGCGAGAGGATGTGAAAGATGCTAAGAGTCCAGTCTCCGCTGGGGATGTGAAGCGTATCCTCAACCGCGTCCGTGCCTTTAGAGATGGTTCAGAGATTCCATATCTCACAAACTATTATAATTGGCGCGTCTTTGATAACTTGCTACTCCAAGAGGAGAAGTTTAATGACCTGTGGCGTGCCTTTGTGGATGACTATCCGCCCGTGAAAGAGGAGTCGGACTTTCCGCGAAACATGTTCGGGGAGTTGTTTGGAGGGCGGACACGCGACCCGGGTTCGAGGTGGGGTTCACGTTTCCGTCCGCCGCGCAATGTCCAGTTGACCGATGTAACGACCTCTTGTATCGCAACAAATGGTGAGACCCACGCATGGATACGCCTATCCCTGACCTCGCGCGAAAGACAGCAGGCTGAATACGAGGCAAAGATAGAGCTGCCTGCAGCAGCCTTTGTGGCTGGTTTACGGCTCAAGATTGGAACGAATTGGGTGGACGGGCGGATTGTCGAGCGAAAGGCAGCCGAGTGGGTCTATCGTTCGATCCGTGATGTCCGGCGCGATCCAGCTTTCTTGCGGTACGAGGGGGAGAATCTCTTGAAGCTGAGTGTATTTCCGATTGAACCCTCTGAGACGCGAGAAGTGGAGTTGCAGCTCGTTTTTCCTGCGGGGTTCGTTCAGACGGTGATGATTGGGGATCGCGCCGTATGCCTTCCCGTCGACGGGGATGAACAAGGAAACGTCAGATCCTTTGCCTATGCCCATGGTCATCTGGTGGCCCTTCCCAGTGAATTTATGGAAGAACCGCTTTGGAAAGAGGAGGGGGCCTGTGTCCTTCTGGATTGTTCCAAGGGACAGAAGTGGGATGGCGAATCCCTTGCAAAGGCGCTTCGGCGCGTCCGGGATGAGATGAAGCTGCCGATACGTTCGATCCTCTTTGCCAATTTTGAGACGAAGTTCCTCACGGTTAGCGAACAGGATCCTGCTCTCTTGGCGGCCCAATGCCTGCGGGAGAAGTTGCCGGAGCGGGGCGGACTCGACATGGATATTGCCCTTCGGCGTGCGGCCTGCAGTACAGCGCTTTCGTTTACAAAGGACCCTTCAACGTGGCGTGTACCGGCGCTCGTCCTGATCCGTAATCACGTGAAGACCCCGCCACCTGCTAAGTTGGGTCGTGCGCGTGCCGCGGAGTTAAAAGGGAAAGAGCCTGCCTTACGTTTAGCTCCCAAGGTGAAGCCGACAACCTTTCGTGCCGCTCAACAGTGGTTACCGATGCTGACATCAGAAGTGCGGGTGGTTGTCGCAGATAAACCGGTTGCCTCCGAAAAACTGTGCGAGAACACAAAAACTTTTGATCAGACTCAATTGATTCCTGTCAGCCTGGGAAATCAGATTCGCTGGTTCTCACCGCGGCAGAAGCGTGCCTGTATCTTCTGGGATCTTTCAGGGGATACATCAACCTTGCCGGCGGTATGGGATACAAAGCGTGCGACCTTCACCCAAATTCATGCAACAAGCCAGATGCCCGAGGAGAGTGTCTGGGCAAAGGGTGCTGAGGCATGGCGGCTACAGACCCGTTTCCAGCAGCTTCCGCATCTGGAGGATTTGAGACGTGATATTCTTAAACAGAGCTGGTCCTGTGGGGTGATCACCGATGTGGGCTCCTATATTGCCGTTGAAAATAGCGCCCAATGGAAGATGCTGGAGTTGAAACAGCGTCAGACCCTTGCCGCCAATGCGGCCCTCGACACGGTCGATGTCCCCGCGCCCACGATGGTCTGGCTACTGCTGGGGGTGGCGGTCTTTCTATGCCTACGCAAGTTTCTTCGCTCCGAGCGTTTTCAGTCGAAGTTCGGTATTGCAAAAATAAGGCAATAAGGCAATCCATGATTAGCGAGCAATTTCTTAACGAGTTGACAGCGGTTTATACGGCGTATGTGCAGAGCTTTCAGGATGAAGCAGGTTCCTTGCCTGCGATGATGCAGTTAAAGGTTGAGCATACCCATCGGGTGGTTGAGGACGCCCGGCGCATTATGTCTGGAGAAGGGTGGGGGCTGAAGGATGTTGAGTTGGGGTTGGTTGCCGCCCTGTTGCATGACACGGCACGCTATTCTCAATTCAAAGCATACAAGACGTTTAAGGACAGTGACTCTTTCGATCATGCGGCTCGAGCCGTTAAGATTATCCGCGAACAGGGCTGGTTGCAGGAGCTCACGGAACAAGAGCGGGAGGCCATCCTGATCGCGGTGGCGGTTCACAATAAGCGTGAGATTCCAGAGGCTGTACACGGGATGGCTTTGCAGATTGCTTGGCTTGTCCGTGATGCAGACAAACTTGATATTCTCCAGTTACTGGAAAAAGCGGTTACTGACGGTTCGCTCGAGCGTAACCCCGAGATCGCTTGGGGTCTTCAACTGAAGGGGGCCCCTGATGGGAGGCTGGTGGAGGCTGTCGCGGCAGGACAGACCGTGAGTTATGACTGGATTCACTGCTTTGCCGATTTTGTCTTGATCCAAGTCGGGTGGTTGAATGGCGGACTCCAGTATCGGAGTTCCGCAAAGCTGGTTCAGGAACGTAAAGCCCTTGAGTTCAGGGAGAAGTTTCTAAAGGGGCTGACAGATGATCATGCCGGCGTTGAACGGTGCTGTCATGCGGCCCGTACGTGGCTAAAAAACCACGGGTCATATTAGGACTAGACCTACCTTATGAATGGGTCGGATGTTTCTTCATGTATTCCGCAAGGGCTCGGTCGTGAGTTTGTATTTGGTCGTTAAACCACTGCAACAGCCACCGATTCACCTCTTGTAAAAATGAGGTGACGCCTAAAAATTTACCCTCGATCGTTAGACGCTCAACCGCCTCACGAAATTCGTTATGCTTGCTTCTGTGGACCTCCAGTGCTGGGTATTTGATAGCCTCCATCAGCATCTCTTCAGAATCAAAGTGTTCCATTGCGTAAACGAAAGCCTTGTTTAATACTTCCTCGATCTTGCTTCTGTTGATGACTTCATCACGTCCCAGCGCAAAAAGATCATCCAATAAGTTGAGGTACGCCTCATGTTGATTGTCGATGGCGGGAATGCCAAGTCTAAAAAGCTGGTGGTCAATTTTCATAGTCGCGGATCCTTTATCGGGATTAAAATTGATCATGATGTTACGCTTTTTTTGGGCTAAGAGCAAGAGGATACACTTGTAAAGAAAGGGGAGGTGTGTCATACTAAAAAAGTATTTAACACATGCTTTATCAGGAGTTTTTGCACTATGAAGATATCCCTCGTTTTCTCTATTCTTTTTCTGTTTGGTGCAGGCGCTGCTTTTTCCGAAGACCCTATTCGACATGTTTTGGTAATGGGGGATGAATCACGGGGCTTTGTGCATTATCTGGATCAGTTTAATACCAACAATAACTTTTCAGTGAAGGCGGATCGGCCAGTCTGGGACATGAAACGCATTGCAGAAAACAGGTATCGTTATGTGCACGGAAACAGCTTTACGGTGATTGATTTGAAAGAGCGGAAGGGTGTGGAGACCTTCTCGGACACGAAACTGACAGGTTTGACTTCCGTGTGTGATCTGCCGGATGGAGGTTTCCTGGCAGCGACGAATCAGAGATCTGCGGTTCCTACAAACGCGGCACCTGTTGTCGCAGTTGTTGAAGCGATGAAAAAAAAGAGTGAGGTGTCAGAAAAGAAATGCGTTGTTGTGTACCAGTACACGGCGGATCGTCAATTGAAGGCTCGCTCGGTTTATGAGTGCCTCAGCAACGTCCGCATGATGACAGTCTTGTCGTCGGGGGAGCTCTTGCTGGCCCACAATGACGGTGTTGCCCGTTGTACCCTAGCCCCAGAAGGTTCCGAACAAGGGAAGATTGTTCAGAGCTATAAGCTACCGCGGGCAAAAAATGCCTACAAGGCTATTCTACGTAAGGATGGCGGAATTTGGGTGGGAGGTGGGTATGCCTGTGCGCTTTATGCTTTTTCAGATGAGGGAATCGTACAAAAAACCTTTGAAGCTCAGCAACCGGCTGGATTGAAGAATCATTTTTATGGTGGTCTTGCGGAGCAGGCCAATGGAAACCTAATGGTTGCCAACTGGGCAGGCCACGGTGCCAATGATAGTAAAACAGGCTGGCAGGTGATCGAGTTCGATGCTGAGGGTAAGGTGGTCTGGTATCTACATGACCCCGTCGCGTATGGTTCGATCAGCGGCATTGATATTATTCGCTAGTTTCTAGAGGAACAGATCATGGAAGCTAAATTCATTTTTAAACGGGGTGACGAGGAGAAGGAGATCCCCTGTGCCCCGCTTTTGACGATTGGACGCGTGCCTCCAAACGACATTGTCGTTCACCATCCGAAGGTCTCTCGCAACCATGCGCTTATTCGCATGCTCCAGCCCGGTGAATATTACGTGATTGACATCGGCAGTACGAATGGCACCCTGGTGAATAACAAGCGCGTCGTGATGCCGACATTGTTGGTGAACGGCGATGTGATTGCGATCGAGGATGGCACCCTGACCTTCCAAGCGCAGGAGGCTGTTGCCGAGGATGAAGATGGCGATGATGCGACCATGGCACAGATGACCATGGCCTCCTCCATGGCGGACTTGACCTCGGAGATCACGATCCTGGTATGTGACATCCGTAGCTATACCACTCTAAGCGAGAAGATGCCGACCAAGGATCTGGCGCAGATGATGGCCAAGTGGTTTAAGATGGCGACGCAGGTGATTGAAGAGAACGCCGGCACGATTGACAAGTTTATCGGCGATGCGGTCATGGTGCGCTGGACCATCAACAACAAAGATGTCAAAGAGAGTGTGATCCACGCACTCAAAGTTGCTAAAGCGCTCAATGACATGAGCGTTCAGATCAACCAACTCTTTGCAGCAACCTTGCCGCAGCCCTTCCGAGTCGGCGTCGGGATCAATACTGGCGCCGCCGCGCTCGGCAGTTTGGGCGGTGGTGGGTATAGGGAGTACACCGCACTCGGTGATTCCGTCAACATGGCCTTTCGCTTTGAGAGCGAAACAAGGAATTTGGGCAAGGATGTGGTGGTGGGTATTGATTCATGCACCCATCTTCCCAAAGAGCTCTGGGAGAAAGCAATGATCCCTGTGACGGTCAAAGGAAAAACAGAAGCTGTCTCAGTCTGGCCCCTTACCTTTGCTGAAGTAGAGCACGCGGTCGCTGGCCTTTAATTTCAATTTTACATCAATGTTCGAACAATGGCTTCAGCGAGGGAATGATCGATACCGGGAATAGCCTCGATCTCTTCGAGTGTCGCGCGCGAAAGCCGGTAGATGGATTTGAAATGCCGGAGAAGTGCGGTCTTTTTAGCAGGGCCAATGCCGGGTATGGCATCGAGAGCGGATTCACGGATTGTCCGGTTACGAAGCCAGCGATGATAGGTCAGCGCAAAACGGTGGGCTTCATCCCTGAGACGCGTTAAGACACGCAGAGCTTGTGAGTCCAGGGGCAGGCGAATGGGTTTGCGTCCGTCGTCCACGACGACCTCTTCAAATTGCTTGGCAATACCCACACTGGGAATATTTGCCATTCCGATCTCTGCAAGGGCTTCACGCGCAGCGCGCAGTTGCGTAATGCCGCCGTCAATCAGGATCAAGCCGGGTAGGGGCTTTCCCTCATCCCGTACGCGGGTATAACGCCGCTTCACCACTTCGGCAATGGAACGGGGATCATCAGCGCCCACGACAGTTTTGATTTTGAAGTGGCGGTAGAAGCGCGGATCTGGAATACCGTTAAGTGCGACGACCATGCTTGCAACGGAATGGGTCCCGAAAAGATTTGAAATATCAAAGCATTCAATGTGTTTGGGGAGATGGGGCAATCCGATCTGTTCCTTCAGTTCTTGGATGCCTTTACGCGCATCAGCGAGATGAAGGGCAGGAGCCCTTGTAATAATACCACGGCGCCGTTTCACCATCTCTTCCAATGCCAGCCAAGTGTCACGCAGGATCGCCGCCTTCTCGTAGTTCTGTTCGTGTGCAGTCGCCTGCATCTGCTCCTTGAGTTCCCGAATGATGCCCATGCGCTCGCCCCGCAGAAATGCGCAAGCCCCGTCAAAACGTACCTGATACTCATCCGCTGAGATTCGGTTGACGCAGGGCGCTGAACAGAAGCGGACGATATCGTTGATGCAATGTTTGTAGGTTTCTGCATCTGGATGGATCGGTGTACATTTCCGCAGGCCAAACCGCTTCTCGGTAAAATCAAGGACGGTCCGGACAACAGAGTCCGAGGGAAAGGGACCGAAATAGAGGGCGTTGTCCTCGCGGATGATCCGGCAGGTGGTGATGCGGGGGAAGGGTTCATGCGGATCTGCCCGGAGGGACGGGTATTGCTTGTCATCGCGCATGAGGACATTGTAGCGCGGACGATAGGTCTTGATGAGATTGCTCTCGGTCAGCAGCGCCTCGGCCTCACCCTTGACTGTGATCACCTCAATGTCCGCAATACTGTTCACCATGCTCCGTAGCTTTGGGGGTGCCTTGCGAAGGGTGGAGTCCCTGAAGTAACTTGTGACACGCTTGCGCAACGAGACCGCCTTACCCACATAGATGATCGTTCCCTTACGGTCACGCATCAGGTAACAACCGGGCTTATCCGGAAGCGAGGCCAATTTTTGTTGTACAAGAGGTGGAGTTGGCATGGCGTTTAATGCAGTTTATAATAACATGAGCTCACCGTTCCTGTCGATGGCCATCTATTATTGAATAGTGTTCAAAAGGTTACGTTATTGACTTCTGTAGACCAACTAGAAACTTTTACGCTAAGATCGCTATTAGGTGCTTGCACGGAAAGCCCCCGCAAGCGGCTGAATACAGCCGGGGCTTATCTCGTGCAAGCACCTGCGTATCATTGTTTCTCGAATGCTGGGTGAAGGACGAGCTGTGCCTCCCGTGTATTCACGGGCTTGCGAAGGATGACAAGTATGCGCAGAGCACAAGCGTATACGCGCGGTGCGAACGCTCACTTGAAGCCCACCGTTAGGCGGGAGCGATGAGCGCAAGCGAAAGAGCGGCACTACGTCCTTCACCCAATTAGCGATCTTAGCGAAAAAGTGTTTTTAGTGTGAACAGGTTTCAACCATAACAATTTCTGAGTTTTGGCTTTTTACGGCGACAGAAAAGGACTACACTAATCACCTTCAAACAAGGGAGAATTCCGATGCATATGAAATGGTTGCTGGCGTGCTTGATGCTGACATCCGTTTGTAGTGCAAACACAACTATCAACGAATTAAACGAATGGAACGAATTGGAGAGAACATCCGCCTTCGCCAAGGCGACGGCGAGACAGGTCGAACATTCAACATCGAACGCTCGCTTAAGGCTTGCTTGCAAGAGCGATGAGCGTTAGCGATAGAGTGGCAATAAACGAGGGAGTAACTTTTCCCGCAGAGGCGCTGAGGCGCAGAGGAGATTTTTTTCGTATTTCTCGTTTATTTCGGATGCTAAAAAAAATGAAGGTATAGACATGGCACTGAGGCAATTAAAGCAGGGAGTCTGTTCATGAGCGATTTAACGGAGAAGAGCACGGATGTGAAGCGTGTCTTTACGGGCCGCGCGCTGACGATTGATATGGTGTCGATTGAGATGCCGAACGGACGCAAGTCGACGCGCGAGATTGTGCGTCACCGGGGGGCGGCTGTGATCCTGGGGCAACGTCCGGATGGAAAGTTCGTCCTTGTACGTCAATATCGCAAGTCTATCGAGCAGACCTTGCTGGAGATGGTGGCAGGCGGACTTGAAGAGGGTGAGGCGCCGGAGGCGTGCGCCCGTCGCGAGATGGAGGAGGAGAGCGGGTACCGGGTGCTGGCCATTGAGCCCATTGCTGTGACCGTGCCGTGTCCGGGGTATAGTGAAGAGCGGCATTACCACTATTATGCAAAGATCGCGCAAGAACCCATGGAGCAGCGTCCCGATTTTGACGAGAATCTGGAACCCGTCATCATGAGCGCAGAGGAGATCAATGCGATGATCGATAACGGCACCCTGATCGATGGCAAAAGTATCACAATCTGGCTCCTCTGGCAGCGGCGGCGGGAGAGGGGTGTGTGAAGGACGTGTTGACGTATTGACCGATTGACAGATTGAGGTTTTAGGACTGATTGACGCTGTGAGACATATTGCGCTGCCTAACTTCAATCCGTCAATCAGTCACTCGGTCAATCCGTCCTCTTGCAGTTGTGAAAGTTGTGACTTAAAATGGATAGATTTGTCCTATGCCCTGATAAGGTCCATATGCCTTCCCAGTTGGCAGTCGAGGACTCAAAGACGAAGAGACCAAGAGACTCAAAGTGTCTTTTCACTCCTTCGGTCTTCCTTTTGAGTCTTTGAGTCTTCACGTCTTGGCGTCCTCATAAAAAACATCTTCCCGCGTACCAAGTCCCACGTACCAAGTCTATTCGCCAAAAATTCCACTTGTGCTTGATTTCGAACCGTTTTATACTTGGCGCACATTGCATAAAACGCTGAACGTTGGAGACTGAGATGACATGGATGAAGACGATAGGAAAATGGATTTCGCTGGTGCTCGTAGGCCTGTCGGTCTCCGTCTTTTCCATGTTCATTCAGGTCGGCGCCGATGATAGCGCGAGAGAGACCATTGGCATCCGAAAGAAATGGGGTTTCCCCGTTGCCTATCGGACAACCGCACCAGGCTTGGCACGGGCCGACTACAACGTCATACGTTTTTGGGAAAACACGTTTCTCTGGTTGATCGGTCTAGCGTTCTTTGCTGTCGGGATCAGCCGGATGAAAAGAGGCTCCAACCAAGCCTCGCACCCGACTTTGAAACCCGCGCCGGGCGCGGGTTTCTCATCGCGTGAAGGCTGAACGTCAGTTGAAAATGAAAAGATCACAAAAAATCGCAATTGCACTACTGATGTTTATCGGATTCGGCACATGGCTCCTCTTGCCAACGAAGCCGATCCAATATATTCAAACAACAACCGGAATATTCTTCCCCAAGGCGGCTTCTGACATTGACGTCTATGATAATGGCGAGAACTACATCGTCGCCCATCTCATGTTATCCAGAGACTCACTACCAGCATTTATGTCTGCTTACCCATTTGTTAAACAGGAAATTCGAGACACTACGGTTTTTGGTAGCGAACAACTCAACCCCCAACATCAGCAATTGCCACAGAATGCTGACGTGTACAGCCTTGAAGGGAGGTCTGCACACAATAGATGGGAAGTAATCCTAGATCGGAACAGTGGCCAGTTGCTAGTTTCGGTTCTATATCCTGACTTTGCCGGAGATGATCCATAAGGAGGCAACGGGATCGCGTTTGGATCTGTGCCAGTAAGACAAAATGCGCGTGTCGAATGGAGGCTCCTTAGGTGATGAAGTGCTGCGCTCTAACCCGCCAACCGCAACCCGCTTTATAGTGATTTAGGAAAGTTGTGCCTTGAAGAATAAAGCAAAGAACGAGTATAATCTGCAACATGGTGAAGGATGCATTACCTTTAGGGCATAGGGGATGACTCAAATTTTTAAACATTGAACTGACAAATGGGCGTTTCACTCCTTTGAGGAAAGAAAAAGCACTACCATCAAGTATTCGCTTTCTTTTCATCACCCTATTCAGTATATTATTTCATCACATTGAGTGATTTATCTCATTGTATTGAGTGATTTGTTAACTCGTTGGAGTTGTTATGGTTAAACGAAAGATATTTGAGGCATTTGCCGCTAGACTTCGCGAACCGAGGCGTTTTATTCAGGTTATTTCAGGTCCGCGCCAGACTGGAAAAACAACATTGGCCCAGTATATTTTAAGTCAATTCGAATGTGCGACACATTATGCGTCTGCGGACGCTGTTCTGTCCGCAGGGGCGGTTTGGCTTGAGCAACAATGGGAGATCGCCCGGCAGGCGCTACGCGCAGGAGGAGAAGGGGTTCTCGCTATTGATGAGATTCAGAAAATTCCGAATTGGTCGGAGACGGTCAAGAAGCTTTGGGATGAGGATACGGCACATGACCGGAAGATCAAGGTCGTTTTGCTTGGGAGTGCCCAACTCTTGATTCAGAAAGGGTTGACTGAAAGTCTCGCAGGCCGTTTTGAGGTTCTGCATGCGACGCACTGGAGTTATCCGGAGATGCGTGACGGCTTCGGCTTCACGCTTGAGAAGTATCTTTTTTTTGGAGGTTACCCGGGTGCGGCTTCGCTGATCGGTGATGAAAACCGTTGGCGCCTCTACGTGCGTGACACCCTGATTGAAACCACGATTTCAAAAGATGTGCTGATGCTGTCGAACATTCACAAGCCCGCGCTTTTGAGAAACCTGTTTCTTTTGGGTTGTGCTTACTCGGGTCAACAACTCTCCTTTCAAAAAATGGCCGGTCAGCTTCAGGATGTTGGAAACACAACAACACTCGCTCATTATTTGCAACTGCTACAGAGTGCAGGGTTGTTGGCAGGTCTTCAGAAATATGCGGGACAAGTTGTGCGTCAACGTTCATCCTGTCCGAAACTGCTAGCGCTGAACAATGCACTGATGACCGCCTCGAGCCAGTTTTCCTTTAACGAATGGCGAGATCATCCCGAGCGGTGGGGAAGGCTGGTTGAAACCGCTGTCGGTAACCACCTTCAGGAGTCGGCTCTCGACACGCGGATTGGAGTGTACTATTGGAATGATCGCAGTTTGGAAGTTGATTTCGTACTCGGTGCGGGTGATCAACTGACTGCCATCGAAGTCAAGAGTGGACGTACGCCTTCTACATTTCCCGGAATTGAGGCCTTTGCCTCAAAGTTTAAAGTGACACGCAAACTTTTGGTAGGAGGGACAGGCATTCCCTTGGAAGAATTTCTGTCTACGCCAGCTTCGTCATGGCTCTAGCCTGGCAAAATGGACAAGGGTTCATATTGCTGAAGGCCTGAGGATGGCTTGCTAACGTTGTGCCTTGAAGAATAAAGCAAAGAACGAGTATAATCTAAAAATTATCGTTGAGGTTACATGGAAAAAGCATGACTAAATTGTTGAATATTATAAGTCGACACTGGGTTATTCTGCTGGTAGTCATCTGTTGCTGCATTCAAGGCTCCATTTCTGAGGGTCTTGCGCGTTTTTTACCAGAAAAAGTAACACTCGTCCCCGAGACGGAGCAGGGAACGGGCTCGGAAGTTCATTGGTTCGAGAGTGAGTGATTGGTTTCGCAAAAGCGGCGTCGCTCGGAATACCGTTTGCCGCCGCACTCCAGAACGCTATCTCCTCTGCGCCTCCGCGTCTCTGCGGGAGAAAGTCAATTTTTCATTAACCCTGCCTGTCCACCTTAGCTTCGGCGAAGGTGAAAATCCTGACACCTAAAGTTAGAGACACGTGGTAAAACGAGCGATTTCTGCAGCCAAATCGAAACTGCGCTCTTTTTATCGCAAGTCCTTTAAATGACATTTACTTCCCGAACTGAAATGATACAATAATGCGCTAACAACTCAGAGCAAAAGAGGACTGTGTTATGGCAAACGGATTTTACTTAGTTCCCAAACCGACCAACGAGCCGGTTTTAAATTATGCCCCCAATTCCCCTGAGCGTGCAGAGGTCAAAGCTGAATTGAAGCGTCAGGCTTCGATTGTGGTTGATGTTCCGATCGTGATCGGCGGAAAAGAATACCGCACGGCGAATGTGAAGTACATTCGGATGCCGCATGATCATCAGCACATCCTTGGTAAATTTTATATTGCCGGCAAGAAGGAGCTGGAGTTGGCAGCCCGTACCGCCATGGAAGCCAAGGCGAAGTGGGCGGACATTGACTGGGAGCATCGCGCTTCGATCTTCTTAAAGGCTGCTGAACTGCTCGCCGGACCTTATCGCGCAAAGGTCAATGCTGCCACGATGTTGTGCCAGAGCAAGACGATCTTCCAGGCGGAGATTGATGCGGTCTGCGAACTGGCCGACTTCTTCCGGTATAACTGCTATTTCGCTCAGGAGATTTATAAGGATCAGCCTCAGAATGCCAAGGGCGTCTGGAACCGCCAGCAGCATCGTCCGCTGGATGGTTTCGTAGTTGCGATCTCTCCGTTCAACTTCACCTCGATCGGCGGCAATCTCTGCACGGCTCCGGCGATTATGGGCAACACGATCGTCTGGAAGCCGGCATCCACCGCAGTGCTCTCCAACTACTATGTGTTCAAAATTTTGGAAGAGGCTGGCATTCCGACTGGCGTGATTAACTTTGTCCCCTGTGCGGGTACCGACATGAGTCAGTATCTATTGACAAGCCGCGATATGGCGGGAGTGCACTTTACAGGTTCCACAGAAGTATTCAATGCAATCTGGAAGCTGACGGGCGATAACATTACGCCTTATAAATCCTATCCGCGTCTGGTGGGTGAAACAGGCGGCAAAGACTTTATCTTCGCGCATAAGTCGGCAGCGGTTGATCCGCTCGTCTGTGCGTTGGTCCGCGGCTCCTTTGAATATCAGGGACAGAAGTGTTCTGCGGCTTCCCGCGCCTACGTTCCAAAGAGCCTCTGGCCTCGGGTCAAGAAGGGATTGCTCGCAGAAATTGCAAAGATTAAAGTGGGCGATGTCTGTGACTTCCGCAACTTCATGGGCGCGGTGATTGACGAAGGGTCTTACAAGAACACGGTCAAGTACATCGAGCATGCGAAGAAGTCGAAGGATGCTGAGTTGCTCTGTGGCGGGTATGATGATTCCAAGGGGTGGTTTATCTATCCTACGGTGATCTTGGCGAAGAAGCCGGACTACAAGAGCATGGTGGAAGAGATTTTTGCGCCTGTGATGACAATCTTTGTCTATGATGATAAAGACTTTGAGAAGACCATTGATATCTGCGACAGCTCGACAAAATATGCGCTGACGGGTGCGGTCTTTGCACAGGATCGTGAAGCGATCCACCTGATGGAACGTAAGCTGGTTCATGCGGCCGGTAACTTCTACATTAACGACAAGCCGACAGGCGCAGTAGTCGGACAGCAGCCCTTTGGTGGCGCACGTGCCTCTGGCACCAACGACAAGGCTGGCAGCATGCTCAACCTCTACCGTTGGTCGAGTCCTCGCACGATTAAAGAGACGTTTGTACCACCAACTGATTTTACCTATCCCTTCATGAAGGAAGAGTAGTCGCGTAGGGGAATCATGAACTTTTCACCTTACGAAGCCGTGATGTTGATTTGCTTTGGCGCCGCCTGGCCCTTTTCGCTCGTGAAATCGTGGCAGTCGCGGTCGGCTAAGGGAAAGAGTATCTATTTCCTCTTTGTCATCCTGGTGGGATATGTCGCGGGTATTCTCAATAAAACAACACAGGGTCAATCCAATGACCCTGTGTTGTTTTTGTATGGACTGAACGCGCTGATGGTGGCGATGGACTGCGCACTCTACTTTCGCAATCGCCGCTTTGATCGCGCAGTCTAAATCATTTTCTGAGAAGTGTAACCGTTTTTTTCTCACAGAGCCCACAGAGCTCACGGAGGAGAACAATACCTGTCGGTTGTTCTGATAAATGAAAAAGCCTGTTCAACATCAAGAAGGCTCTATCATTTATGTCGCAGGACGACACAAAAGGTCTCTATCCCTCATACTGAATACACATTTCTCTGTGTCCTCTGTGCCTCTGTGAGGGACTGCACTTTTAAATGAAATGCTCTAAACCTTGGAGAGCTCCGCACTGCGTTTGGCGGCGGCTTTCAAGGTTTTGATGATCGTTGCGCGGAGCGAGGATTTCTCAAGCACAGCAAGTCCAGCGACGGTTGTTCCCTTTGGTGAGGCTACAGCCTTGATGAACTCGCCGATGTCACGTCCGCTATTCTGAAGATAGATCCCTGCGCCGATGAGTGTCTGCTCCGCCAGGAGGCGTGCAGCCTCCTTGGGGAGCTTAAGCGCGCGAGCGCCCTCAATCATCGCGTCGAGCACATATGCGATGAAGGCGGGGCCTGAACCGCTCAGTGCCGTCACAGCGTCGAAATGGCGTTCGGGTAGAGAGATGACGGCCCCGGCGCTTCCGAAAATCTTGGTGACGCATTCCTTGTCCTTCTTTGTGGCCTGTTTGGAGGCGCAGTAGACACTCATGCCCTCCTGGACCATGAGGGCGAGATTGGGCATGACACGGATCATGCGAGAGGCTTTCCCTGAAAGCTTTTTAATGTGCGACAAGGACTTGCCAGCGACAATCGAGATAATCAGTTTGTTCGCTGTCAGGTAAGGCTTGATGACCTCAAGTAGCATATCAAGATCTTGGGGCTTGACTGCGAGAACAAGAACTTCGCTGTCACGAACGGTTTCGATCGGGCAGTTTGTGGCGACGATCTGATACTCTTTCGCCATGAGTTTTCGCCGCTCCTCAGACTTATCGCACGCGGTAATATCCCAGGGTTCACAGAGACCTGTTTGAATCAATGCGGAGGCAATTGCTTCCGCCATCTTTCCTGCACCTAAAAGTCCTACTCTCATATTATCCTTTTTTATGCGTAACCTTTGCGTTGGAGTTCTTGTCGCAACAGCATTTGAAATGCCTGAAGATCTGCGGGGGAGGGGCGGTAACCTAGCGTTTCAGGTTCGATCCCGAAGCGTCCATATTGGTCAATGAGCCAACGCGCCTTGGTTCCGTCAGAGAAGGTCACGTCGCCACTGACCATCGAGCCAGGGACAACGAGACTATCCATGGTCATTGAGACGGAGCTGGGGGTATCGGGGGAATCTTCTGGAGGCACTGGCGCCTGAGGGTGTAGCTCGTCATCGATCTCCGATTGGGGTCCCTCTTCAGAAAAGGTCTCTTCGTCCTCAATAACATGCTCCTGGATTTTCTTGACTGGGACAGGTTTGGGTTCTGGTTTATCCTTCACGGAGGCTCCCAGATCAAGCACCAAAATTCGGACATCCATGAAGGTCATGGTGATGCCGAACTCTTTCTTCAGATTTTTTTGAACATCGGAGAGCGAGAGGCCAGAGGCCACCCAGTCGCGTACGGTTTGTTGTTGTTGTTCAGAGAGTTGCATGGTTGGTTCCCTTTTGAAGGGTAGTCCTTCTGTGGAGAATAAAGTTTATTAAAACGCCAAGCCTGGCAAAGAAGAGACCAGTTTCGCCTTCTGGCCGCGCCATGCTTTCATTTGCGAGTCGGTATCTGGATTTGGAAGTTCACTTGCATGGAGTTGCTTCCATTCCACAAATTTCTTCTGCTCCGCGTCAAACGCAGCCTTTAGGGGCGTCTCCTTCATCTTAAACGCTCTCAATTGTTCATCAAGCGCTGTCTTGACTGCATCTGTGGCTGTTGCTAACTTTTGCTGAGTCGCCTTTGCCTCTTCAATATTCTTACTCAGCGCAAGGTAGGCGGTTCTGCTGGATTGGAAATACGGATTCCGCGCGGCGCCCTCCTCTAGGAGTTTCTTCTTGCGTTCGATGAGCTTCATGTTCAATTGATAGTATTCTCTAAGCATTGCGATCTGCTTCTTCGCTAGTTTTGTGTAGTCGCCTGTGAAAAAGTGGGCATCTTTACGAGCAATGAAGAGCGGACTATTTGTGAGGGTTCCTGAGAGGAGCTGACACTCCAGAATGTCGCCCTTTGACGAACTCAGCTTCGCTTTACGGCAGACAAAGATCTCGCCACCCTCGAGGACTCCACGATTCGCTCCCTTTTCATTGTAGAAGGAGGTCTTTTGATGGGTGACCCCCCATTCAGGTTGTTCAGTTGAACGCGCAAAATAGATCCCCTCCAATGCGGGGGATACAATGGTCTCCTCCGCGGGAAGGACTTCTTTCTTGGGAGGGTGTTTTTTTTCTGATGGATCCTTGGGCACAATCGTTCCAGCAACAGTAGTTGTAATATAGGTTGTTTTTGCAAGACTCGGATCATTGGGTTTTAAGCAGGAAGGGACATACGGCATTATTTCCTCGGATATGAGGGGCGCCTTCAAATAGATCGCCAAGCTTCCTGAGAAAAAGAGAAGAAAATAGAGTAGCCAAAACTTTTTCATAGTCCAGTTTCCCGAATAAGGTGGAGTTGTTGTTTTGTTATGAGTATAAAGGTGATCATTTAAGCGAAACGTTCGCGAACGGCCCAGAGGCCAATGGCTGGATTGGAGATGTAATAGATCTCTTCACCGTCAGGCATCTGGTTCACGCCATCCTTTAGCTGTTCCGGATTGTAGCGCATCAGGGTTTTGCTCAACTCCGCATAGGCAAATCCTGCACCTTCAATCTCTTGGCGTGTCAAGTGTCCTGGTGCATAGGTGATGTTGAAGCGGCCTTCAGAGGAGCCATGAATCAAATGGGCAGCCGCGCCGAGATTGTCTTGAAGCTCTTTGTTTGCGCGCACGGCGGCAAGGGTTTTCTCTGTGCCGAAGTACCCATACTTCCGGATGAGTGTGTCAATTTGGTGATCCTCGCCAAACTCCTTGACCCCTGGGGCGAGGATGAGGAGTTCGCCGCCATCCGCCATGGCCATGCGCGTCCGATAGATCGCCTTGTTTCCCAGCCAGGTACTCTTGAATTCGGAGGGGTCGAGATAGACCACGCATTTTTTGAAGGGTTTTGGGACCATCTGGAAGTTGACATCAAGGGAGAGCGCGGCGGCCTTGTTAAAAACTTCAACATCGGCGCCGACATAGAGTCCTCGAACCGCGAGCCCGCCCTCTTCCGCGCGGCCAACCACAGTCTGAACATAGACAATTTGAGGGAGAAGATGCCCAAAGTGGTCGCTACCATAGTTGAAAAGGCGACGAACAGGGGTATCTGCGCGCCCCATGATTCGCTCCATGCCATAGACTGCACCGACATAGTGGCTACGATTGATCGCGACAGAGCCACCACAGCCGACAAAGATATTCTTGTTGTAATTGGCCATACCGATGACCTCGTGTGGCACGACTTGACCGACAGAGAGGATTAGATCGAAGTTACCCTCAATCAGCAGGCGGTTGACTTGCACGGGCCAGTCAAAATCGAGCTTGCCTTCGG
Organism: uncultured Akkermansia sp.; assembly: GCA_964459675.1. Lineage (GTDB taxonomy): Bacteria > Verrucomicrobiota > Kiritimatiellia > RFP12 > UBA1067 > CAIZQW01. Next base: position 40,351 of record CAYWNP010000001.1, read on the forward strand.
TGAGCTCGCGAACAGTCGCAGGGGGTACGGTCCCGAGGGTGATGACATCATTTCTCCAGTCATGGTCCTTAAAGAGCGAGAGGGGTATCTCTCCAAACATCTCATGGATCTGCTTCTCGGTCATGGGCGAATGGGTGCCCAGCGCAGGAAGCACCGCTTTGAGAGCCTCTCCATAATACTCCCAAACAAACTGAGTGAGTAGTCCAGCTTGTGAGTGAAAACGAGTGAAATCGGGCGGAATGACAAGAACGCGCTTACGCGGTCCGAGTTTATTAAGAGCCTCGAAAAGAAGGTACCTCAGCTGTGTCTTGTCCAACTTCGTCGTCAAAGAGCCTGTCTCAGAGTAGATCATGAGTGTGTTATCCTTTTGATGAAGAGGTTACCAGAATTTCCACCATGGCTTATCATCCTTCTTCTCTTCTTTCTGCATCTCGGAGTAGAGAGACCGCACGCGCTCAGAGGAGGAGACATCGGGATCAACCAAAACGTTTCGCTCTGCAATTTCGATGGCTTTCGGGAGTGACCAGATCACGGTTCGGATGAAGGCATCCTGGGTTGAGCGATGGATGAC
>CAYWNP010000001.1:41021-52277 GCA_964459675.1 uncultured Akkermansia sp.
GGAGTGACCAGATCACGGTTCGGATGAAGGCATCCTGGGTTGAGCGATGGATGACGGTTACCTCGCCTTTTGGGGAGATGTCGAGCTTCGGTTCCGTCACCTTGGAGAGAACCCCGAGGTCAATGGTATCCCACGCTTGGGCTGTTGGGGAATCCTCGATGCGCAGGAAGAGGCGGTTGGCCTGTTCTCGCATCCAATAAACGAGTTGAAATTTACGCTGCAAGTGTTGCTTGTCCACAAACATTTGCAGGCCCTCTTTGAGGGGGATGCCGGGGACAATATCAAAGGCTCTCTTGCGTGTCTCAAATCGCATGCCCCCTTTGAGGGCTACTACGCTTATCAGGTATTTTCCGGTATCACAGAGCGTGAACCATTTGTCAATTTCAATGTTCTGCTGCGCCATCTGGCCAGGATTAATCTTCATGGCAGGAAAGAAAGGGGCGCTGTTCCGCGAGTCAAGTTCTTCCTTGTCGGTTTCGCGTGTAATTTCAATCTCGACTTTGTCAGCGGAGCCTGCTTCGAGAATCAGTGCGTTACGACTGTTGTTGGCAAGGGAGACCTTGATCACAATAGGCTCTCCAAGGATATACACGTTATGGGATAACTCAAGACGGACGTCAATTTGTTGAGCAAGCGAGGTACACGCCACGATGAGCGAACTTGCGATTAGTTTCCATGTTTTCATAGGCCAGCCTTTCGAGGTTTAGTCCTCAATTTCAATGGGCGTTCCCTCGCTTGCCATTTTGAGCAATTTTTGAGCATTCCAGTTTGCAAGTCTAAAGCACCCCTTGGATTCCGCATTTCCGATACGCTCAGGAAAGGGGGTTCCATGGATGCCATAGCCATGCAAGGGCTTGTCACTCTCGGTCTGCAATGCAAGCGTCATCCAGGCGAGACCGACTGGGTTATTAGGACCAGGCGGGATGATCCGTTTAGCGGTATTAGGTCCTCCTGGAAGAAAGAGTTGCGGGTCGTATGTATAGGTCGGATTAGGAACGAGGTGTTTGACTTCCAGCTCCCCGACAGGTCTTTTAGCCTTGTCCTTTGCAATTGAACACGGAAAGAGGGCGATCAGTTTACCTTCCAGATCAAAGGCTGTAATCTCCATACGCGAGAGGGAGATTCGGATCGATCCTGCATATTTTTTTGAGGCAATGGGTGTGCAGTCAGGGATAATCACCACGGTGCCGGGGTCGGGATTTGGCCATTTTGCGATTGAATTTAGAAAGGTGATGAGCTTTTGGCTGCAATGGCTCTTTTCAGAAAGCATCTCCAAGATCGTGACATACTTAAGCCCGGGAAGTTTTGCACGTTCTTCCCAGTCTTCGGGGAAAGGCCCAAGTTGCGCAAGATCATTCGTTGTGACGGTATAACGGGTAAACAGGTTTGTCGAATCTCCGCCAAGGGAAGAGAGGATTTCAGAAGTGGGGACTCCTGTGACCGGGAGGGCTTTAAGGGTTTGCCAGGTTACGAGGGCGATCTCGGTCCGGCCTCCCCAACGGCCATCGACCATATTGCAGGAGAGATCCTGTCGATCAAGGAGAATCTGGAGGGCAAGAACGTCCTTGTTAAATCCATTCTTGTAGTTTAAAAATGGAGGCTCTTCGACTTGTCCGCTGGCAGGGCAGGCACAGCAGAGCAAAGAGAACATAGAGAGCCTAAGCATCTTTTTCATCATTACCTCTCCTTTAAGGAGCTTAACTATTGCTAGGTCCGATGGGTTGAATGGTCGGTTGCCTCCGGACACGCGGTGCTTTGACCAAGCCCGTGCTGACCTCCTCTGGCAGAAGATGGCGCTTCGTGGGGCCTGTGTAGATCTGCCGAGGGCGTTGAAGCTTGAAACGAGGATCTTCGCGAGCCTCTTTCCATTGTGCAATCCACCCTGGAAGACGTCCGAGAGCAAACATCACCGTAAACATCTCTTTCGGGATACCGATCGCACGATAGATGATGCCACTGTAAAAGTCAACATTCGGATAGAGGTTTCTCGAAGTGAAATACTCATCCTGCATCGCGAGGGCTTCAAGCTCCAGTGCGACATCCAGCATGCGATCATTAACCTTCAAAGTCTTCAAAACCTTGTCGCAGGTTTTCTTGATGATCTTCGCACGCGGATCGTAAGTCTTGTAGACGCGATGTCCAAAGCCATAAAGTAGCGTTTTCCCTCTGGAACATTTAACATCTTCAACATATTCCTTCACGCTCTTTCCGCTCGAGATAATATCTTCCAGCATCTCGATGACCATCTGGTTTGCACCACCATGAAGGGGACCCCACAAGGCGCAGATACCCGCGGAGATGGAGGCATAGAGGTTGACGCGCGCACTGCCGACGAGACGTACAGCCGATGTCGAGCAATTCTGCTCGTGATCTGCATGTAGGATGAGCAGAACCTCTAGCGCCTTCACAATCTCCGGATGAATCTCGTAAGGACAGACAGGGGAGCCGAACATCATGTTCAGGAAGTTTGCACAATATTTCAAGTCATGACGGGGATAGACAAAGGGTTCGCCAATCGACTTCTTGTAAGAGAAGGCTGCGATTGTACGCAGTTTACTCATGAGGCGTGTCGCGGCAAAGTTAATGGCCTCTTCCGGTTCGTTCGGACGATGCTGGGAAAGCTCAGGATAGAAGGTCGACAGTGAGACGACCATTGCCGAAAGCACCGCCATCGGGTGCGCATGTTCAGGGAATTGGCGGAAAAAGTAACTCATGTCCTCGTGGATCATGGAGTGCTGGTTGAGCAGCGCTGACCAGCCCGCACGCTCTTTTGTATCGGGCATGCGACCGTTGATGAGCAAGTAGGCGACTTCCGTGAAACGCGACTTCGCCGCCAGTTCCTCGACAGGATAACCGCGATAACGCAAAACACCCTTTTCACCATCGAGATAGGTGATGGAACTTTCACAGGAGCCAGTGTTTAGGTATCCATAATCGAGGGTGACCCCGCCTGTCTGTTTGCGCAGGTTGGAGATGTTAAAGGCGATCTCTTTCTCTGTTCCAATAATAACAGGGAGCTCAACCGTCTGGCCTCGAAAGGTCAGGTGGGCGACTTCAGGTTTTGGAGGAGTCTTAGCTTTGGCCATAGGATGCTTTCGGGTTAGAGGTTTCGCTAACGGCTACTTCTTCGGGACTAATGATTGGACGGCTACATGGATGTTTGAGAAAAGCGTCTCGAGTTTGTCGCAGGGCACGGCTGAGAAGGCCACGCGAATAAGACCAGAGAGATTAATCACTCCCGTCTTATATTCAGCGAGGAGGTGCTTACGCAACACCTCTGGTTCGACGCCGATGGGCTTGACACACATGAAGTAGCCCGAGTTGTAGGGCATGGCGACGAACGAGCGCGCATATTCGGGGTGCTCGTTGAACAGCGCTTTGATTCGATCATACCGGCGCTTCAGGAGGGCGAACTTCTTCTGCTTCTGCTTGGCATATGCGGGATCATTGTAACATTTCAAGAGCAAATGCTGTCCGATGCTGGAAGCATTGGAGATGGAACCGCGAACCACGCCAGCAGCTTTAGCTTCCAACGCTTTGTATTGTTCGGGTGTAGCACTCTTTGCTCCAAACGTAATGAATCCCACACGTATGCCCCAGACGTAATCCTCTTTGGTGGGGCCATCGAGCTTTACGGCTAGCACGTTTGGATGAATGTCTGATAACTCACTAAAGAGGGATTCTTTGCTGACGCCAGGTTCATAGACAAGGCCAAAGTAGGCATCATCCAGGATGACGATGACCTTTTTGCCAGCCTTCGCTGCACGTTGCACAGACGCGCAGATCGCCTTTGCATCTTGCTCTGTGGCCGTATAGCCTGTCGGGTTGTTGGGGAAGTTCAGGATCAGCACTTTCTTTTTGCCAGGAGCGAGCAACATCTTCTCCATGGCATCTGTGTTGAAGGCTCCCTTTTTGAACATGGGGAATGTTTTGAGCTTGGCACCGTATGACTCTTCAAACATCAGCTCGTAGTTGTCCCAGTAGAGGTCAGGCAGAATCACAGAGTCGCCTGCGTCTAAAAAGAGATATCCTGCAACACTTAACCCGTGCGTCAAGGCATGGGTTACAACGGGAAGACTAAATGACTTTGTGGCCAACGAGGGATTCTTCTCGGTCAGCATTTTACGCCACACTTCGCGGATGCCAGGAAGTCCATAGCTTGGAGTGTAGAGAAAGGCCGTTGAGGGAAGTTTGACCATCTTCTCAACGCACTCTAAACAGAGTGGCGAACCATCCTCTTCAAAGGCGGTGCCGATGGTTGCGTTAATGGACGTGTCCTTGGCTTCTGCACTCTGTCCAAGAATACCCTTTGAAGGGAAGAAAATACGGGTGCCTCGTTTCGAAAGCATGGCGAATAGGGAACTCTTGTTCGCCTTGAGGTCCTGGTTGAGCGTTTGAGCAAGCGGGTGTAGCGACGCGGCCATATTTGGGTCTCCTTGTTTTTCCGGACGTTAGCATCGAAAACTCTATTATCCAGAAAGGTTAAATAATACTCAATCTTGCTAGTGACAGTCAAGCGATGGCATGGCAAAAAAGTAGATTTTTTTTGCGATTTATCGTGAGTTTGTGATATAGTGACTCCTAATTAAAAGCAGATGGCCCAATCTGGATGAGTATTGGTGATTTGTCGTTGAACTGATATGCATGCACTCCTTCATTTTTTTCATTCGTTGACCTTACCCGAATCCATTGGTTTAGGGTCCCTTATTCATGTCGTTCTCACGCTTGTTGTCATCTTCCACGTGCTGGATAAACCACGTGATGCGCGCACCTCTGTGCTTTGGATCTTAGGCGTGACAGCCTTTCCATTTGTTGGTTTTGTGGCCTACCTTCTCTTTGGAATTAACACAACCCCCCGTAAAGCCTTCAAAAAGCAGGCCTCAGATCGGACCTTTTTTGAACGTTGGAGTGGCGGTGGTGCGGGAGTCGAAGAGGAGGTCGCCCCTGTTTTTCATCGGAGTAAGTTTCAGGTGCAACTCCCCGATTCGGGTGCTGGGCGACTGGCCCACCTGTTGTCGCACTATGCGCCGGACTTTCCGCTGTTAGGTGGCAATGACATCCGTATCTGCGAAAATGCCGAGCAGGTGTTGGAGACGATGTTAAAAGAGATGCAACAGGCAAAGGATCACATTCATCTGTCGACTTATATCTTGAACGATGACGATGTCGGGCGGCGCGTGATGGAGGTCTTGTGCGAGCGTGCGAGAGCAGGGGTTCGCGTGCGGGTGATGTACGATGCCTTCGGGTCTGCAGGGGCGAGTTTTAGACTCTTCTTTTGGCACTACCGCAAGGTGCCTAATCTCCATATGGTGGGGTTCTCGCAGGCGAATATCTTTAAACGTAAGTTCCAGTTCTCGTTGAGAAATCATCGCAAGATCCTTGTCGTTGATGGTAAAGTCGCCTACACAGGAGGCGTTAATTTCCATGATGTCTATCTCTCCAAGGGAACGGCTGCTGGCGTGATGGACTATCATTTTAGGGTTGAAGGCCCGATCGTGTCGGAACTTCAGTACACGTTCCTTCGGGACTGGTATTACATGAATGATGAGACGTCTGAAGCCTTGCTCTGCGCGAACCATTTTCCGAGACCCAACGTCTCAGGAAACATGGCGGCCTGTGTTCAGAATAGCAGCCCCACCAGCGATGAGCTCCACGCAGCTTTGAACGCCTTTTTTGCTGCAACGAATCTGGCCTGCAAACAGATCCTCATCGTGACACCCTATCTGGTGCCTCCAGAAGCGTTGGTCTTGGCCTTGCAACAGGCGGCCTTTCGTGGGGTGGATGTTAAAATTCTTGTCCCCTCTATCAATAATCATCCCAGTATCCGCTTTGCTTCGCGGGCGCTCTATACGCGCTTGCTGATGGCAGGTGTGCGGATTTTTGAGCGTAAGCCACCCTTTATTCACGGGAAAGCCATGGTGATTGATGGGGAGGTTGCGATTGTTGGGAGTACGAATATGGACTCCCGAAGCTTGAAACTCAACTATGAGACGAATCTCGCAATCTTTGATTCGCTCTTTGCAGAGAGGCTTCGCTTTGTGATTCAAGATGACTTGGATCACGCAGATGAAATTGAGTATTCGCAGTGGCGCCTAAGACCTAATCGCCAGCGTCTGATTGAGAACTTTTTCAATCTCTTCCATCCGATCGCTTAAAAAGTGCAACTGTTTCTTTCTCACAGAGCCCACAGAGTTCACAGAGGAAGAAAATTCCAATCGGTTGTTTTGATAAATGGATAAGCTAGTTTAATATCTAGAAGTCTCTATCATTTATAGAAAAGCACAACACAAAGGATTCATTCTGAATACAGATTTCTCTGTGCCCTCTGTGCCTCTGTGAGGGACTGCACATTTAATGAATATGCCCTAGAAAAACTCGAACAACGATGAACCGCGCCGATCAGTCAATCTTGATACCTAGAATCGAGAGCAGACGGTCAAGGTCGTCGTTATCATAGAAGTCAATTTCGAGCAGTCCCTTGGTGTGCCGGCCATTGGCATGTGTGACACCTGGTGTTAGGCGTACAGCCGTACCAAAGTGCTTGTGCATGCGGTCTGTCAGATCGCGCAAGTAACTCTCAGGAAGATCAGGGGTGCCGCGCTTGCGCTCTTGTGTGCCATCTGCGGAAGCTTTGCGCCGCTGAATGAGTTTTTCAAGAGAGCGGACCGTCATCTCTTCGGTGACGCACTTACGTCCTAACAAGGTCTGTTCGGTGACATCAGTCAACCCCAGGAGCACCTTGGCATGGCCAGTCGAGAGGCGTTTATCAGCGATAAACTGCTTTACCTCATCGGGAAGATCCAAAAGACGCACAACATTCGCAATGCTGGTACGAGGCTTTCCGACGCGTTCAGCAACCTCCTGTTGCGTGAGATTGAAGTGGTCAGCCAGTGTTCGGTATCCCTCTGCCTCTTCAATGATATTGAGGTCTTGGCGTTGAATATTTTCAATAATCGCGATTTCAGCTGCGACACGATCCTCAGCCTCTCGCAGAATCACAGGAACTTTTTTCAGATCCGCTGCAAGCGCCGCACGCAGGCGACGTTCGCCCGCGATGAGCTCGTAACGTCCGTTGGCATTCTTGCGGCAAATGAGGGGCGAGATGATCCCCTTGGCCTTGATGGACTCGGTGAGCTCGGCAAGCGACGCTTCATCGAAAATATGACGGGGTTGCCAAGGCGAGCGCTCGATCTCTCCGGGTGGAATATCATGAATGGAGTGCGAGGGGATAGCGGTCGGTAACAAACCAGAACTAGCAGGTGACTGATGCGGAGGAATGGTCGGCATCTGTGACGTATGCTTCGAGAGGGTCGTGTTACCAATGAGCAGTCCAAACCCTTTTCCAAGTCCCGGACGCGGGTGTTTGCTCGGGGCGGGGGTAGGGGTGGACTTGCTTGGCGTCGCTGGGACGGCCTGTTTTTTCTGCTTTGCGCTTTTCGTACTCATGGATAAATTCCTGAACGATGAAGGCCCATACTCTCCGGGAGGCCAAACATCAGGTTCATGTTTTGAAGGGCGGAGCCGGCTTGTCCCTTCATGAGGTTGTCAATATGAGCTACGATGCGGAGGCGGTTAACGCGCGTATCTACGCTGACAATGAGATTGCAAAAGTTAGTGCCACGCACGTGGAGCGTACCGATTGCAGCAGTGCTGCCGTAGATACGGACGAACGGGCTCTCTTTAAAAAATTCACGATAGAGGGCGATGACCTCAGCTTCAGTCATGGGAGACGTTAAGGTTCCATAGAGCGTCGAAAGGATGCCTCGACAGACTGGCACGACCTGCGCGGTGAAGGTCACCTTGATGTCACGACCCGCTTGCAAACTGAGTTCACGTTCAACTTCACAGACATGCTGATGGCCTGCAAGCTTATAGGCATTCATCTGTTCGTAACGTGCAGGGTAATGAAATGTCGGACTGACCTTTTTGCCTGCGCCAGAGACTCCCGTCTTACAGTCACAGATGATGCTGTAGGGTTCCACAATGGCATGCTTTACGGCTGGAGCCATGCCGAGAATGCAACTGCACGCAAAACATCCTGGATTGCCCACAATCTTTGCCTGAGCGATCTCAGCACGATGAAGCTCGGCGAGTCCATAGGCGTTACTCCCAAGTAAGTCAGGAGAGGCATGGGCTGGGGATTTCCCGATACGCGTGGCATAGTCGGCGTAAGCTTCTGAGGTCGTGAACCGAAAATCACCACTGTAGTCAATGACCTTGGCGCCCTTAGAAAGTTCTTTTCGTGCGTCATGCATTCCGACTTGATCGGGTGTTGAGAAGAAGACCACATCCGCGGGTTCATTTGCCTTGGGATCGTCAGCAGCCAAGACAGGCAGATCACAAAAACCATCTAAGTGGGGATAGACATCAGAGATCTTCTGTCCGACATCGTCACGCGCAACAAGAGCGCACAACTTCGCCTCTGGATGTTGCAACACTAATTCGGTAATTCCCACTCCACCATACCCGGTGGCTCCAACAACTTTGACTCGAATCATAACTCCTCTTCTTTCGAAACGTATTATATTACTATAGTTTGGCTCTAATTTCAAAAAAAGAGTTTAAAAAAAATTTGAGTCGGTTAACAGACCCCTCTGGTCCGCCCCTTGTGATTATCCCCAAATGCACCAGCCCATGAACCAGACAACCCCGGCCGCGTAGATGGCGCTCACCACATCATCCAACAAAACACCCCAGGCATTGTGCCAGTTTCGGTCAATGTAACGGGCGCCCGGGAGCTTGATGATGTCAAAGATACGGAAGATGAAAAACCCCGCCAAAGGAATATACCACCAAGGAGGTGTCGTGTAGGCTATCAGGATAATGGGGACAGCCAAATACCCCACAATTTCGTCTAAAACGAAGTTGCCAGAGTCCGTGTCGTTCCAGTAACGCTCTGCCCAAGGGTTGAGAAGGAAGTGGACTAGGGAGGTTCCCATGAGACACGCTACGAGCGCCACGAGCTGAACCAGAAGCTGATTGGGAAGCCAGTAGAGGATACCCAGATGCATCGCAACACCCAAGAGCGCCCCAAAGGAGCCTGGCGCAATCGGCATGAGTCCCAGGCCAAAGGCGCTACCAATAAAGACAAAGAGGGAATCTTTAAATGATTTCATGCGCTAGGTATCAATAAAGAGGTCTGAGGAAGCAAAGAAGGGATCGCTCGTGCAACGAATGCCAAGGCGTCTTAAACCCGCCTCATCGCCCGGGGTCACCATGTGTGTCATGTGCATCTCGCAATCCCGCAAGTCAATCAGACGCTCCATGGCGATCTGAGCTGCAGGGTTAGTTGCACAACTGATCGCGAGACCGATCAACGCCTCGTCCAAGTTCAGCGTACAATAATCGCCCTTGAGGATATCATGCTTCATATGGACAATCGATTGCACGACTTGAGGCGCGATGAGGTGGATCTGGTCTGGGATCCCGGAGAGCTCCTTGATCGCATTGAGCACCATGCTGGCGGCCGCATGGAACTGTTCAGAGTTTTTGCCCGTGATGATCCTGCCGTCACGTAGCTTGATGGCCGCACCACAAAAGATACCCTTGCGTCCCTTGCCGCTCTCCATGGCCTCTTGTCCTGACTTGCGGGCTGGACGTACGACCTCGCGGTCTTCTGGGGAAAGTGACATGCGGAGCATGATCTCTTCACAACGATCAACGGTCGCAAATTCGACCTGTCCTGAGCTGTGTTCGCACAAGTGGCGGAAATAGCGGCGAATAATCTCTTGCTTAGATGCCTCACAAACGATTTCGTCTTTGACAATACCAAAACCAGCCCTGTTGACGCCCATGTCAGTCGGCGACTTGTACGGACACGGTTCCTTCGTCATCTTCTCCCAGATCGCACGCAACAAGGGGAAGGCATCAACGTCCCGGTTGTAATTGATGCAGACTTCGTTATAAGCCTGAAGATGGTAGGGGTCGACTAAGTTGCAGTCATGAAGGTCAGCAGTCGCGGCTTCGTATGCCACATTGACGGGGTGTGACAAGGGGAGATTCCAGATCGGGAAGGTCTCAAACTTGGCATAGCCAGCAACATGTCCCAAACGGCGTTCATGATAAAGCTGTGAGAGACAGGTTGCGAGTTTGCCGCTTCCAGGTCCGGGGCCGGTGACCACGACGATCGGACGGGTTGTGGGGACAAAGTCATTTGCGCCATAGCCTTCATCGCTCACAATGGTTTCGACATCCGTGGGATACCCTTGTGTCACATAGTGATAATAGACTTTGATGTCGCGCTTTTCCAGCCGCGCCTTAAACTGCTTGGCTGCTGGCTGACCTGTAAAACGGGTAATCACCACGGCATTGACGACCAGACCCCAGCTCCGCAACCCATCAATCAGCTTCATGGCATCCACATCATAAGAGATGCCAAAGTCGGCGCGCATCTTTTTGCGTTCAATATCCCCTGCAAAGATGCAGAGAAGGATCTCGGCAGAATCTTTCAGCTTCTGGAGTAAGCGGAGTTTGACATTCGGGTCATAGCCAGGGAGCACGCGAGCAGCGTGCATATCCTGCATCATCTTGCCGCCAAACTCGAGGTAAAGTTTATTGCCGTTTTGCGCAGCCCGCTTCACAATGGCTGCAGTCTGTTCTTCTAAATATTTTTCATTATCAAAGCCAACGGGGGTGTTACTCACGGTTACCTACTTTCGTTAAAAAAAGACGCTTTTGTCGGTTGGAAAAAAGTATACAGAAAGAAATGTAAAATAGGCAGAGTTTTTTTAATTTTAAGGCAAAAAAATGGACGTGGTGTTCAAAAAAGACAAGGCGGTGACTACAGGTATTACAGCGAGTTGACGTATTCGGCGAGATCGTTGACCTCTTTTTTGGAGAGGTTTTTGGTATTGCCGTGCTTGTTGTTGCTGTTGTCGGTCGTAATAACCGTTTGCATGGAGAGGGCGCGTCCGTCATACATATAAGGGGCGGTCCGCCACACTTCGATCAGGATAGGCGTACAGAAGGCGCGGTTGCGTTCGTTGTCCGAGCCAAGACCAAAGACATAGGGCTTCTTGTCGCCATAATAGGGGGGAGTATGGCACTTGATGCATTCAGCCTTACCTTCGAAAATCAGCTTTCCGCGCAGGGCCGCTGCCGTGAGGGATCCATCGATATTACGATAGGGACTCTGTTCAGGTTCCAGTGATTTGATGTAGGCGTTGACCGTGTCGAGGTAGAAGGGGGTCACGGCTTGGAACTGGATCATGGTGAAGCCCTTCTCGACAGCGAGTTCGGCTGACTCCCGGACCCCTG
>CAYWNP010000002.1:0-4564 GCA_964459675.1 uncultured Akkermansia sp.
GCCTCGTTGGTGTTGGCGCCCAGATGGGGCAGCATGAGGTCGGCAATGTCAACCATCGGCTTCGGACCAGCCTCATCCTTGGTATAGACATCGTTTAGATAGCGCAACCCCTTCTCCGCCTTGATGGCGCGGAAGGCCTCTTCATCAATAATGCCATAGCGTGCGCAATTGACCAGGGTGGCACCCTTCTTCATCAGGCCGAGCAACTTGGCGCCGACGAGGTTCTTGGTGCTTTCACCGCCCGGGATGTGGAGTGTGACATAATCGCACTGTGCAAAAATCTGTTCCAGTGTTGCGCTTTCGATTCCCAGTTCGCGCATGCGGTCCGTGGTGATGATCGGATCATAGGCGAGGAAGCGGCACTCAAAACCATTCAAACGCTTGGCAACCAGGCGCCCGATGTTCCCGAGTCCGACAATACCGATTGTCTTGCCGGTAAGCTCCTTGCCCATGTATTTGTTTTTCTCCCAGAGTCCCGCGCGCGTGGTGGTGTCACCTGCAACGATATGGCGCGCATCGGCCAGCATCATGGCAATCACCTCTTCCGCCACGCCATTCGCATTGGCGCCGGGGGTGTTCATCACATCAACGCCCTTTTTGCGGGCATGCTTGGTGTCGATCGTGTCAAAACCTGCGCCGGCACGGACCACCACCTTTAAGTTGGGGAGGGCATCAATGATCGCTGCGGAGACTTTTTCACTGCGCACGATGAGAGCATAGGTTTCTGGGTGGAGCTTCACCAGCTCTTCGATGGGGGTCTTTCCGTCCTGGACGACAGCGTAACCGCCATGCGCTTTGAGAAGATCTGCAGCAACGGAATCTAACTTTGTTGGGATAAGAACCTTTTTCATGCTTCAACTGTCCCTTGGGGTTTGATAATCTGTTTACAACACCAGAGAAAGCGACCCGCTCCTCGGTAAAGAAAGTTAGTTTAGCGGAAACCGTTTGGAAACGCAAGAACGAGCAGGAAAAAGCGTCATGAAGAAACAAAATCTTTTTTGCATAGTCTCGCTGATCGCGTTGTGTGCCAGCGCACAATTCGAAGACCCCTCCAGTCAGCGTCCAGTAGGGGCGCCTCCAAAAAACAATGGATATGCAACGGATCAGTTCGAAGGTTTTAAAGCGTTGGATCCCGAGGAGCAACTGGCTCAGAAGGAGGACTCGCTCTGGTTCAGCGTCTCGACAGAGTCAGCTGCCCAGCAACTGGCCTATTGCCGCAAGGCCTTTTCAGACGGCAACCTGCGTCGCGCACGTAAAGGCTACGAAGCGCTGATTCGCAAATGGCCGACAACGAAGGAGGCTGCTGAGGCCCAGCTCGGACTCGCGCAACTCTATGAAGCGCGCAAGAACTACAGTCGTGCGTTTGAAGAGTATCAATATTTGTTGACCTTCTATTCGGGTGCGTGTCCTTATAACGATGTCTTGGATCGGCAGTTAAAAATTGCAAATCTGCTGCGCGCGGATAACAAGAGCATGTTTGGTTTTCTCTTGGGGGAGTCAGAGGAAAACCGTTTGCGCTACGAACAGATTGTGCGCAATGCCCCCCGTTCCGAAATGGCGCCCAAATGTATGCTGATCGTCGGGGATATTCGTCAGGAACAGAAGGAGATGGAGGAGGCCATCAAGGTCTATGATGGTTTGTTGAATCGCTTCCCCAAGTCGCCAGAGGCTGAAGTCGCTGCCTTTTTTGCTTCTCAGGCGCGTGTTGAGCGGGCGCAGAGCCAGAAGTCGAATGAGGCCAATCTGCGCGATGCCCGCGCCTTTATGCAGTCGGTCTTACAGATCATGCCCGGACATTCGCAGAGAGAACTCCTCAACCGGTGGGTGGCGGAACTTAGCGAGCAACTCGAGGAGCATAGTTACATGACGGCGATTTTTTATGATACCAAGCAACGGAACACGACAGCGGCCATCGCGGCGTATCGTCGTTTCCTCTCGGAATTTCGTAGTTCAAAATATGAAGAGCGTGTGCGTGAACGCCTCCGGGAACTCGAAGCAGCTGAATCTAAAAAAGGAATCCAAAAATGAGCAAGACCTTGTTGCGTAACCTTCTCCTCTCCGTTTCTGGCGTGTTTTTTCTCTCCAGTTGCGGAACCTACCATGTCACCTCTGGCGTGCCAGAGGAGTTGCGGACCATCTCTGTTCCTGTCTTTGAGAACAAGACGGGCTTTCCGGAGTTCGGTGCGATTGCCACGCAGTACACCCTTCGGGAGTTTCAACGGGAGGGCACCTTTAAGATCGCCCCCTTGGAGAGTGCCTCGTTCAAATTGCTGTGTAACTTGAGCATGAATCAGCGCGCGCTCAGCTTTAACCGCTCGTATGGCTCACGCGCCTCTGAATATCAATACAAGCTGATCGCCTTTGTGACGCTTGTCGAGCGGAGCACAGGAAAGCTTTTGCTGGATAATGTAAAGGTTGAAGCCACGACATCCTTTCTAACGAATGATGATATGTTGACCGGGATGCAGAGTTCAACGCCCCGTGTCGCAAAGGATCTCTCGCGAGCCATTGTTGACACTGTGCTTGCGTTGTGGCTCCCGAAAGAGGCGCAATCCGAGATGAAGGCGGTCGTGCCGGATAAGGATTGGACTCCACCCCCGGGTGCCACCGTTATTCAATTCCCTCAAGATGCCGAGGACCAATTCAAGCCCCGGCCGTATAGATAAGCCCGCTGCCCGGGGCAGTCTCATCCATCTTCGTGATGCCTACGGCGGACAAGGTAGCAGTGGGCTGTCCTTGGCGCAATAAGGCAATAACGCAATAAGGCAATAACGCATTTCCAATGAAGCTGCATGAAACAAAGAAGGTCGAAGCTGTTGTGTTGGCACAGGTTGTCCTCTCACAGCGTGATGCTGCAGAGGCAGCCGACTCTTTGCAAGAACTGGGACGCCTCGCGGATACAGCGGGCCTAGAGGTTCAAGGTCAGATCACGCAGCAACGCGAGAAACCAGACGGGGGCACCTGTTTTGGCAAGGGCAAGGTTGAACATCTCAAAGCGCTTGTGGAGGAGTCGCGCGCCAATATTGTCCTCTTTGATAATGTGCTGAGTTCGATTCAGGCGTATAATCTAACCAAGGAGTTGCCCGGGATTCGAATCATGGATCGTACCGAGGTGATCTTGGAAATCTTTGCTCGCCGCGCCCGCTCTGCTGAGGCGCAACTTCAAGTTGAACTTGCTCAGCTCGAATTTCAACTCTCCCGTATTCCGGTGACCGAGGAGCAGCAGCGCTTTAAGGGCGGTATTGGCATGAAGGGTCCTGGCGAGAGTCATCTGCAACTCCGGAACGCGCCGATTCGCCGTCGTATTGGGGAGCTCCGCAAAAAGATCGAAGAGATTCAGAATCGTCAGCAACAGGCGCAGCGCAAAGATAAGCGGGAGATGCCCGTGGTCTCCTTGGTGGGCTACACGAATGCGGGTAAATCAACGCTACTCAATACGCTCTCGGGTGCGGACGCCTATGTGGATGATCGTCTCTTTGCCACCTTGGATACCAAGACGCGGAAGGTCTGGCTCTCTCAGACTCGCCAGCTCATGATGACTGATACCGTTGGCTTTATTCGCAATCTTCCCCATGGCCTCGTCGCCTCTTTTAAGTCCACATTGGCTGTGGCGGTGCAGGCGGATATCCTCTTGATCGTTGTGGACGCAAGTTATCCGCGCGTCGATGATCATATCGAAGTCTGTTACCAGACCCTCCGCGAAATCGGTGCGCAGGCGGTTCCTCACATTCTTGTGCTGAACAAGTGTGACAGCGGAACTGCGGACACCTCGTTGCTTCATGTTGTTGAACGTTATCCACAGGCTATTCCAGTCTCTGCAAAGACAGGGCATGGCTTGGAGACGCTGAAACGAACCCTCACACAGGAACTACAAAAATGCTGCACCTTGTGGCAACTCCCATCGGCAACCTCGCGGATCTGAGTCCGCGCGCCCTCGAAGCATTCAAGCAGGCTGAGTTAATCGCGTGTGAAGACACGCGACGGACCTGGGGCTTGCTCACGGCCTTTAATATTCCGCGTCCTGAGATGATCTCCTATCGCCAAGGCAATGAGGATCGCCTCGCTGAGCGTATTCTTCAAGCGGCGCGTGCCGGTCGTTCCGTCGTTCTCTGTTCGGACGGTGGATACCCGGGTATCAGCGATCCGGGCTATCGCCTCATCCGTCGCGCCGCTCAGGAGAAGGTTCCCTACGATGTCCTGCCAGGTGCCTCTGCTGTGGATGTGGCGCTGCTCCTCTCGGGCCTCTCCACCTCCAGCTATACCTTTAAAGGCTTTCCCCCTCGCAAGCAAGGCGCCCTCCATCGCTTCTTTGAAGAAGAACGCGACCTGCCTCACACCTTGATCCTCTTTGAGTCGCCTTTTCGTGTCTCAACCTGCCTCAAGGCGGCCTTGGATGTCTTCGGTGCCCGCGAAGCAGCGGTCTGTATCGAACTGACCAAGACGCATGAACGCGTCTCGCGTGGTTATCTTACCGAGCTTGTCAAAGAGTACGAAGGCAAAGCGGTCAAAGGCGAAGTCGTGATCGTTATCGCCGGCAACAATCCCAAGTTCGCCCGCGAAGAAG
>CAYWNP010000002.1:4664-48966 GCA_964459675.1 uncultured Akkermansia sp.
GGCGAAGTCGTGATCGTTATCGCCGGCAACAATCCCAAGTTCGCCCGCGAAGAAGCCGAAGAGAAGTTCTAAAGTTCGAGATTTCTAAAGTTCTAAAGTTTTGGATACAGGGAGGAGAAAGCCAATATGGATTTACTCCCCATCATTCCACAATTCCATTTTTCCATTATTCCATTCTTTTGTCTTGCGGAAACACCCGAAATAAGGTGAAATAGTCTCTTAATTGTTTTGAATGTAATAGGTTAGGTAAATCACTGTCTTTTGGCTGTCCGCTGGAAGGTGTTTGTTTTGTCGGAAAATAGGAAGGAAATTTTTCATGCGTTGGTCTCGTACTCTCATCACCACGTTGCGCGATGATCCCCAGGAAGCAGAAATCGCCAGTCACAAATTAATGGTTCGCGCCGGACTGATCCGTAAGCTCTCGGGTGGGCTCTATACCTTTATGCCTTTCGGTGTTCGTGCGTTGCACAAGGTCGCACAGATTGTCCGCGAGGAGATGAATCGCGCGGGCGCTCAGGAAATTCTCATGCCGGCGCTGCAACCCGCAGAGATGTGGGAACGCTCCGGTCGTCTGGCCACCATGGGCCCAGGCATGTTCCGGTTGAAGGATCGTGCCGAGCGCATGATGGTTCTCGGTCCGACCCATGAAGAGGTTACCACGGAGATGATGTGCAATGAGGTCAGCTCGTATCGCCAGCTTCCCTGCACGGTCTATCAGATCCAGACGAAATTCCGTGACGAGATCCGTCCGCGCTTCGGCTTGATGCGCGCGAAGGAGTTCATCATGAAGGATGCCTACAGCTTTGACGTCTCGTATGAGGCCGCGGATGCTTCGTATCAGGCGATGTATGATGCGTATGTCCGTATTTTCAAACGGTGCGGACTCTTGGCGCGTCCGGTCGAGGCGGACACCGGGGACATCGGCGGTAAGTGGTCGCATGAGTTCATGGTGCTCGCGGACTCTGGCGAGGATGGCGTGATTGATTGCCCCGCATGCGGCTATGCAGCCAATCAGGAACGTGCGGAACGCAAGGTAGAGGCGACCGGATTGTCGTCCGATGGCGCGCTTGAAGAAGTTGCAACCCCCAATGTCCGTACAATCGAACAGCTCATGGCCTTCTTTAAGTGTCCAGGGGATCTGTTCCTGAAAACATTGATCTACGTTGCCGATGGCAAGCCCGTGGCGGTGTTGGTGCCGGGTGACCGCGAACTGAACGAACCGAAGTTCAAGCGTCTCTTGGGCGTAAAGAAACTGGAGCTTGCAGATGACGCGACGATCCAGAGCGTGACCGGTGCGCCGGTCGGCTTTGCAGGTCCTGTCGGACTCTCCATCCCGCTCTATGCCGATCAGGCGCTGAAGGATTCCGTGGGCCGTATTTCAGGTGCGAACAAGGCGGATACGCATTTAAAGAATGTTTCTTTAACGCGCGATGCAAAGGTTCTGGCCTTTGAAGATCTTGTTATGGTCGGGGCTGGCGATGCGTGTCCCCGTTGCGGTAAGCCATTGCAGATCAAACGGGGCATCGAAGTGGGCCACGTCTTCAAGCTCGGCACGAAATATTCAGAGTCCTTTGATGCAAAGTTTTTGAGTCCCGAAGGACAACGTGAGCTGATGGTCATGGGCTGTTATGGGATCGGCGTGACGCGCACCCTGCAGGCGATCGTCGAGCAGAACCACGACGCAGATGGTATTTGCTGGCCCGTCTCGGTGGCACCCTTTGAGGTGACGCTGTTGAACTTGGATACCAAGGACGCGGCGGTTTGCGCGGTGGTGGATCAGTTGGAGAAAGAGCTTCAGGACGTCGGCATTGACGTTTTTGTGGATGACCGTGAGGATCGCCCAGGCGTGAAATTTAAGGATGCGGATCTTCTCGGCTGTCCGATACGTGTTGTGGTGGGCGCCAAGGGGTTGGCCAAGGGCGGCGTCGAGGTCAAGATGCGCACCTCTAAGGAGGTCGCGATAGTGCCTGTCGATCAGGCGGTGGCGGATATTGTTGGGCGTGTGAAAAAGTTTGTTTAATGGAGGGGTTTTATGAAAAAAGAGACAGAGTACACAGGTATGGCTTTGACCAAACGCGATTTGGCCATTCTGATATCAGAGGAGAGCGGTTTGAATCAACAGCAGGCGTTGCATGCGGTGCAGTTGGCACTGGACAACATCTGCGCTGCGCTCGAGAAGGGACAGCACGTGGAGTTCAGGGATTTTGGCGTCTTTGAGATCGTGACGCGCAAGGCGCGCATCGGACGTAACCCCAACAAACCTCAGGATACCGTGACGATTCCCGAGCACAAGAGCGTGAAGTTCAAGCCCGGAAAACGCATGCGCGAAATGTTCGGGAACTAACATGACAGAGCCCCTCTCGTTTGAACCCCCGCGCGGGATGCGTGATTTCTATCCGGAAGACATGGTCTGGCGTAATCGCGTCTTTGATGCCTGGCGTCAAGCCTCGGTTTCGTTTGGCTTTCAGCCCTATGATGCCTGCGTGGTTGAGAACCTCGCCCTGCTGCAACGCAAGAGCGGCGAGGAGGTCTCGGAACAGATCTATCACTTTGAAGACAAGAGCGGACGCAAGCTCGCGCTACGGCCCGAGATGACGCCCACCTTGGCGCGCATGATTGCCGCCAAGCAAGGCCAGCTCGCCTTCCCTGTCAAATGGTTCACGGTGGCGCAATGCTTTCGTTACGAACGCATGACGCGCGGACGCAAGCGCGAGCACTATCAGTGGAACATGGATGTCATCGGCGAAGAGAGCGTCTCTGCTGAAGCTGAGTTGCTGGCAGCGGTCGCACTCGCCTTGCAAAACATGGGCATGCCTGCTAACGGCTATCGCATTCATGTCAACAACCGCGCGCTGCTCTCCGAACTCTTGGCCGCTTCAGGCATCGCGGCGAACCATCATGCCGCAGTCTTCCTCGCCTTGGATAAACGCGGAAAGATTGAAGACACAGAGATTCGCGACCTGCTCATCAAAGAGGGGCTCGATGAAACCGCGATTTCAAAAACCTTTGACCTGCTCTCCGTGCAAACCTTAGAGCAGGCCGCAGCACGGACTGCACCCGACTCGCCTGCAGTGAAGGCGTTGCGCGACCTCTTTGAACTCGCTGCAATTTATGGCATCGTTGATCGGCTGGTCTTTGACATTTCGGTCATTCGCGGACTCTCCTATTACACGGGCATTGTCTTTGAAGCTTTTGATGCTGAACGAAAATTCCGCGCCATCTTTGGTGGCGGACGCTATGACAGTCTCCTGACCGCGATCGGTGGACAGCCAACGCCTGCGGTCGGACTCGGCTTCGGCGATGTCGTCGTGGTCGAGGTGCTGAAGGAACTGCTGGGCGAGACCGCTGCAACGGAAAAGCGCGGCGTGATCATCGGCTATATGTTTCCCGAACAACGCGAAGTGGCTACCGCACTCGCGCGTCGTTTGCGTGAGGCCGGTGAAGCGGTCGAGCTCATGCTCGCCAAACAGAAGCCGAAACAATTTTTCGCCCGTGCGAGTGCAAGTCCGGCTGCAGATGCGATCTTCATCGGACCCGACGATGTGACCAACGGCCGCGCCAAACGCAAAAACTTGACCACACGCGAAGAAGTAGAGATACCGCTATGCAAGTGATCTCACGTGCGATTCAGAAACAGATGGAGAACGCCTCGTGGATTCGGCGCATGTTCGAGAAGGGCATGGAGCTGAAGAAGCAGTTTGGCGCAGACAAGGTCTTTGACTTCAGCCTTGGAAATCCTGACATTCCGCCGCCCGCGCGGGCACGCGAAGCATTGTTGGCGATTACGGAACAGGCCGTGAAGCCGATGGGATTGGGCTATTGTCCGAATGCCGGACTCCCCGCATTTCGCGAAGCGCTTGCCGCGTGGTTGACAAAACAGCAGCAGGTGCCGCTGCAGAGCGCGCATATCGTTGTGACCTGTGGCGCCGCAGGTGCCTTGACCTCCTTCTTCCGCGCTGTGCTCGAACCCGGCGATGAAGTGCTCTCGCCTGCTCCCTGCTTTGTCGAGTATGGCGCCTATTGCGGACACTTCGGGGGCGTCCTGAAAACAGTCCCCTCGATGCCGCCCTCCTTTCAGCCGGATCTCGCCGGACTCGAGGCAGCGATTACGGAGAAGACGCGCGTCCTGATTATTAATTCCCCGAACAATCCGACCGGATGCGTCTACTCGCAAGAGACCTTGACGAAGTTGGGTCAGCTTGTGGAACGCGTCAATGCGACACGCGAGCGTCCGCTCTTTCTGGTCAGCGATGAGCCCTATCGTTTTCTCGCGTACGATGATGTGACGATTCCGCCCGTCCTTCCTGTCTCTCCCTTTGCCGTGGTCATGGGCTCCTTTTCAAAAAGCTTGTCCTTGGCTGGCGAGCGCATTGGCTACATTGCCGTAAACCCCGCCTTGCCGGATGTCGCCTTGCTGGTAAATGCAGTGACCATGACCAATCGCACATTGGGCTTTGTCAATGCGCCGATTTTGGGACAGCGGTTGGCCATGGCGCTGTTGGATGAGGGCGTGGACCTCTCGATCTATGATCGCCGCCGCAAGGCCATGGCCCAAGTGCTCACAGATGCCGGCATCCATTTTTCCATGCCGCAAGGGGCCTTCTATTTCTTCCCGAAGGCACCAGGGGGCGATGACCAAGCCTTTGTGCAGGCGCTCCTGCAATACAATGTGCTGGCTGTGCCAGGTACCGGCTTCGGTTTCCCCGGCTACTTCCGCCTGAGCTTCAGCGTCGAAGACAAAGTCATCGCCGGCTCAGCCTCTGGCTTTGCCGCCGCTGCAAAGCAGTTTTAAGGAGTCTTATGGCATCTCCTCGTTTCCCGTGGGTTCAGGGTTCAGGGTTCAGCTTGGACGTTCAATGTGCCGTAGTCGTATCCGCGAAGGTGGATGTTGGATGTTCGATGTTCTCTTATATTCGTGCCGTTCGCGCAATTCGGATGCTAAAAAATTACCCCCTTCTTTTTTCTTTTTTCTTTTTTCTTTCTTCTTTCCCCGCTTCCGCCGTCGACTTCACCGGTCCGACCGAGTGGGAGACGGTTCAGACCAACGTGGTCAAGACGTGGCAGGCTCAGCAAGTCGCAGCGACCTCCGCGAATGTGCGCGTCTGGGCGGGCGTCATTGCTGATCGCGAAAAACGCGAAGTGCGTCTCCTGGCCGAGGCGGTCGGTCATAACCTGGATACCACGATCGAATTTCTGATTGCAGCGCCACAGAGCAATCGTGCCTATGAGTCAGCCATGATGAGTGTGGCAAAGCCCTCTGACATTGTGCGTGCCCTGGAGTGGATCGGCCTTCCACGAGGAACCGTGATCAACGGACGTCAGTTCTGTTTCTGGCCCAAGGGCGAACGTGTTTCAGGGACCATCCGTCGTCTCAGCGATAAGCCCCTGTCGGCGCGGCCGTTGCAATCCGTGATCAAGGATGTCTCCAAGGAAGGGCCCCTGTATGGCGAAGCCGGGCTTGTCTTTACCGGGGGCACGTGGAAGGAGAATACCTGCAGCGTGGACACCGAGCAGCCTTGCTCCGTGATCGCCCTCTACAATGAAGAGGAGACGCTCTTGGATCTTCCCTTTCTCGCCTCCAAGGGTGTGGCGTATGGTCGGTCGGTCTTGGCGGAAAAGATGAACTATGGCGAAGTGCTGGAGGTGGTGATCATGCCGATGCTTCTGCCGGATGGCGCCTTGCGCACGACGCACCTTTTTCTGACTGCACATCCTTCGGAGATAAAGGAGACGACACTGGTTTGTGCCGACAATAAAGGGAAGGTCATTAAGAAGGGGACGTTAACAGAGGTGGTGACGTGGTTGAAAGCGTTGTCCGATCGTGGCGAAGATCTCTTTGTGACGCTGACCATGTCCGAGGAGATGACTCTGGCGCAGGCGGCTGATCTCGCAAGTCTCTTTGCATTGTTGGATGGCAAGGGAATCAAATTGTATGGAAAAGAGAAAGCGGGCATCTTTCCTCGCGCCTTTTTGCCACAAGAGGCATGGCGCAAACGGGAAGGGCGCACACCGCAGCCCTTTGAAGTCTATCTGCTCGGCGATACGAATCGGCTGACCTACATTGAGGAGGACTGGAGCGGAGAGGGGCTGGATCCCAAGCTCTCGCCAAAGGATTATCCCTTTTCTGAGGTGAGCGAATTGCCAGGGCTTGTCAAACGTGTCGGAGACAAGGATAGCAAAAAGGTCGAGCTGCTCTTTGTCTTCGCCTCTCGCAACACCCCTCTCAAAAAAGTAATGCCCGCCGTCCGCGCCCTCTCCGACCGCCTCCCCCTCGTCTATATTTTCGCCGAGTAACCTTGTTTTTTTCTCACAGAGTCACAGAGGGCACAGAGCTAAGGGATCAACATACTAAAAGCTTTATCTTTCATGCTTGATGAATACGCCTCTGTGACCTCTGTGCCTCTGTGAGAAAAGATGTTCGTCAGTGTATTAACTGCCAACTGCTACTGCCAACTGCTACTTTTTCTTCTCAAAGCCCTGTTCGTCAATGATCTTCTGCAGGCCGGCGCGCAGTTTGCAGTTCTCTGGGAAAACGGCATTGCTGATGAGAACGAGGGTGTCGCCATGCAAGGCCATGATATCGCCCTTCTTGTTCTTGAGCTCCTCGGGTGTCAGTTTCGAGAGATCATCCAGATACGACAACGCCAGCTTCACGAAGGGCTCACACCGCGCATCGGTTATCTCATAGCTCAAGACTTCCATCATCTGGCGAAGCGTCTCGACCTTATTGGGATTGTCCCACTTGACGTTCTTCTCCAGTTCGGCTGCAGTCGCCTTGCGCAGCGCCATCACATCCTCTTTCTTCGCGCCAGGACCGCCATGGGTGGTGTTGGCATAACGCGAAGGAATCTCACGGATCCAGATGTTACGGTAGCGCACGGGGCTTCCGTGATACTGGATTCGGAGCGGCAACTTCTCCTCATACTTCTTCTTGAGGGGGTTACGCGTCTTATGTGTGGCGGTTCCTTCAAACTCCCAGTGGTCCTGAATCAGGACGCCATTATGGAGGACCGTAATGGTGCCGGGGTACTTCATCACATCACCCTCCCAGATGGGCTGGTGGAAGATGATATCATACGTCTGGAACTCGCCCGGCTTGCGGCAGGCATTGACCAGGGGAGGCGTCTCGCCATAGATCGACCCGGTCTGTCCATCGGCGTAGGTCTCATTGTTGTAACAATCGAGGACCTGCACTTCATGCTGGCCCATGAGGAAGATGCCGCTGTTGCCGCGTCCCTGTCCGGTTCTTGTACCTGCGGCAGGCGAAGCCCACTCGATATGGAGCTGGCAGTCACCGAAAGATTGCTTGGTGCGGACTTCGCCCTTGGCGACCTCCATCGCGCCGTCCACGAGTGTCCATTTGCACGGGGACTGATCGCGCGACATGCACCAGGCATCCAGGTTGGTTCCGTCAAAGAGGACAATCGCATCGGATGGCGGCTTGCCGGCTTCAGCCTGAATCACCTTTGGCCGCGGGCGGTTCATGTCATGAACGCTCCACGCATGCGTTGCATTCGGCGTGTCACCATAAAGTGCAGCCAGTGTGGAAAGGGTTGTCGTCGTTGCCGCCACAAAGGCGATCATCATCATCTTGCTCATCTCTGTTCTCCTTACTATACCTAAAATTTGCCTTATTTGGAAATTCTTCTTCATTCGCGCATTCCCGAATTCGCGAATTCGCGCACTTCTCTTATTACAGCACCTCGAAATAGGCTTGCGGATGTGCGCAGGCCGGACACTTATCCAGTGAGACAGTCCCAGTGTGCAGAAAACCGCAGTTCCGGCAGCGCCAGACCGTCTTCGCCTCGCGTTTAAAGACCGTACCCGCCTGAACGTTCGCAGCAAACGCGCGATAGCGTTCACCATGATATTTTTCTGCGTTGGCAATGCAGGTCATGACGGCAGCGATCTCAGCAAAGCCCTCGTCCTTGGCTGTTGCCGCGAAGGTCGGATACATCGTCTGCCACTCATACTCCTCGCCCTCGGCCGCATGTTTCAAATTCTCGAGCGTGGTCGCGATGACACCCGCTGGGAGCGTGACGGTGATCTCGACTTCGCCACCTTCGAGAAACTTAAAGAGGCGTTTGGCGTGTTCCTTCTCCTGATCCGCGGTTTCGGAGAAGATGGCGGCGATCTGTTCAAAGCCCTCCTTCTTTGCCTGTCCGGACCAATAGGTATATTTGTTGCGAGCTGTGGACTCTCCGACGAAAGCCTTTAGTAGATTCTTTTCTGTCTCTGTTCCCTTGACTGATGGCATAAAACCTCCTGTTTTGATAATTGTTTAAGTCTACCACAGAGAAGGGTTGAGCGTGAAGTCCAAAAAAAGGCAACAGAGGTACGAGTGGTCACACATTTTAAGCAATTGCCTTATTGCGTTATTGCCTTATTGCGTTATTAAGTGAAGCGAATACTGTTGGTCGTCTTACGCTTTTGGTATTCGCCGAATGGTTTCTTCTTCGCTCCAATGAGTCCATAATAGGTGTACATTCATGAAAACGTTGTCAAATCCACACAATAAGGCAATAACGCAATAAGGCAATAACGCAATTCTCTCAACTTCCGCTTGCAAACGCCCAAGGGAAATGGCAAACTAACGCTCTCTTTTCTCATGGGCGCTTAACTCAGTTGGTTAGAGTGACAGATTTACATTCTGTATGTCGGGGGTTCGAGTCCCTCAGCGCCTACCATCCTTCGCCTAGTGGCGAAGGATGCCCGCCGTAGCCAAATTGAGGCAACGCCACAATTTGCGTAGGAGGGCTAAAGGACAGCCCTTTTTCGCAGGGCTTTTATACCGCCATCCGTGTTGCGCGCTACTATATTTTGCTGTTGCGTCACGGATGAATATTAGATATCATTTAACAGATTAAAGTAAAAGACGCGTGTCGTGTGTCATTCTCCTCTGTTGTCATAAGACCGCATACGATCGATTTTTTTATCAGGAGTATAAGGACGATCATGAATAAAATTGTTACCATGGTTCTGGTCTCGCTTGTCTCGACCTGTTTGTTTGCCCAGCAGACGATCACCGATGCGGAGGTGATCAGTGCATCGGACACGCTGCTGAATACGCAGAATGATCCAAAGTCCTGGCAGACGCTCCAAAAGATCACCCGCGCCGATAGCTACGATCCCGATGTCCGCAGCCGCGTGATGTACTTGTTCGCGGTTAAAAACCTTCAGCAATTGAACACCAATCTATTTGTGTTAGCCGTGCAAAAGCTGCAGACGCGTTATCCGGAAGAGGGCGCGGAATTAGCGGGACGTCTGACGACAGCGGATTGGTATGTCCCGTGCCCGGCCTGCGGGGGCTCGGGATTGAAAAAAATCGTTGTTCCGACTGCAGCGGGCGCCCCCGCCCCGCGCTGCTTAAATTGCGTCGGGTCCGGAAAGATTCTCAAGGTAAGTACGCGTGTCAACGAGCAGGTCGATATCTTGCTGAACGAGATCAAAGAGCGCTCAAACCAAAATATCCAGTTCGCGGCAGCATCTAAAAAGGCCTTGGCGGAGAACCATCCGCCGCGCCGCGCTGCGGCGCTAAAGGATGTGGTGAATAAATATGGTCATCGGAAAGACTTGGAAGAGGTGAAGAGTGCGTTGACAACCATAGAGGCAGAGATTGTGAAGACAGAGGCAGCCACCCGGAAGAGAGAAGCGGAAATGGCGCTACGCGCGCAGGAAGATAAGGACTATCAGACGATCTGCTCGAGCCTGGAAAACCTTCCCTTCGCCGGAATCCCCGTGATGACACGGGAGATCGACCGCTTCATTCAAAAGTATCCGGCGTCTGACGAACGTATCGAGCTGGAAATAATCAAGTCCAAGCTGGAGGCGCGGCGTAAAATGACCGGCTACATGTGGACGGGGTGTTACGTTCTTGCGGGGCTGGCCCTTGTTTCTTTCTGCTTCGTGTTTATCAAAGAGCAGTTGACGAGAAAAAAGAAAGAGATCGGCCCCCTTACGATTCCTGGCTTGGACCAGATGAACGAGGTCTCCGACCCGTTGGCTGGCTCCTTTACCGACAGCGATGAGCCCTTAAACAAATGATACCCCATCCGGAAGTGAATGCCCTATGACAACCTTTCACATGCTCCTGCAACAGGCCTTGGCGCTGAACGCCTCCGACCTCTTCGTCACCGCCACGAAGCCACCCTATTATCGCGTCAAGGGACAGGTCACGCCTGTTGAGGACCCGACCCCCATCACGGAAGAGGATCTCTGCGCCTTCCGCCTCTCCGTTCTGGGCGAGGAAAACGAGGCCCTCTATCAACGCAAAGGCACGTATGACACCTCGTTGATGCTGTCGAAAACGGAGCGCTTCCGTCTGAATTTTTATGCCACGTTGCAGGGCTCTGCTTTTGTCGCGCGTCCGCTGCGTATGGGAGGCGACCTTAATGCGGCTGCGCTGAACCTGCCGCCCGTCCTGATGGATCTCTGTAATCACGGGCGGGGCCTGATTTTGGTTGTCGGCTCAACGGGTAGCGGAAAGTCCACCACGCTGGCGGCCATGGTCAATCACATTAACCGGACGGCGAGCAAACACATCCTGACGCTGGAAGACCCCGTCGAGTTTGTTCACGCCGATATTCAATCGTTGATTTCCCAGCGCGAGATCAATGTGCATGCGGAGAACTTTGTCGAGGCGCTGCGAAGCGGGCTGCGTGAAAATCCGGATGTCATTGTCGTCGGGGAAATGCGCGATACGGAGACCATGCAAGTCGCCCTCAACGCCGCGCTCACAGGCCATCTGGTGATTGCGACCGCCCATACCTCGACCGCGATCCAGACGATCGAGCGCATTATTACCATGTTCCCTGCGGACGTGCGCAGCCAGATCTCAACGGACCTAGCTCAGGCGTTGGTGGGTGTCGTGGCGCAACGCCTGTTGCCGTCGGCGAAAACAGCAGGCATGGTTCCGGCCATTGAGGTTCTGTTGACCTCCTCGACCGTCCGCAAGCACATTGAGGACCGCAACTACCTGATGCTGGACGACCTGCTCAGGCAGACCAGCGTGCCCGGCATGCAAACGTTCTGCCGGGAGCTTTTCCGCCTCTACCAGGCGGGCGAAATCACGCTGGCCGATGCACGGCGCGCGGCCGACAACGTCGATGAGTTCGACTTGTTGGTGCGTGGCATGGAGGCCGGCGCGGACACGTTCCGTCAGCACTACGGCGACAAGACCAGCCAAGATGACACGGACACGCTGGACATGATCGACCTGCTCTCCCTGGCCGCCCACCAACGGGCCAGCGACCTCTTGCTGACGGTCGGCAAACCGCCCACCGTCCGAATCAACGGGGAGTGGTGCGCCGTCGATTTGCCGCCCTTGTGCGACAGTGACGTGCGCCGTCTCGTCTTGAGCATCATCAACCAGCGCCAGCGTACCGCGCTGGAAGAGAACCGCGAGCTCGACTTTTCGCTCTCCTTTCTCTTGCCGGGGGAACGCGGAGAAAAAAAGAACAGCCGCTTCCGCGTCAACGTCTTCTATCAGCGGGGCTCCTTGGGCACTGTTCTGCGCATCGTGAACACGGATATCCCCAAGCCCGAACGCCTCGGAATCCCTCCCCGCGTCATCGAGCTGACGCAGAAGAAACAGGGGCTTGTCATTATCGTCGGGCCGACTGGCAGCGGAAAGTCCACCACACTGGCCAGCCTGATTGACGCCATCAATCATACGCGCCCCGCGCACATCATCACCATCGAAGACCCGGTCGAGTTCACCTACACCAATGACCAGTCGATTATCGAGCAGCGGGAGGTTCACTCCGACACCCTTTCTTTTGCGACCGCCTTGAAACACGCCATGCGTCAAGCGCCCGATATCATCATGGTCGGCGAAATGCGCGATACGGCGACCATGGCGGCCGCGCTGACCGCTTCAGAAACCGGGCATTTGGTCTTTGCGACCCTTCACACAAACACGGCACCGCAAACCATCGACCGCATCATCGACTCGTTTTCGGCGGAGCATCAGAACCAGATCCGCCAACAACTGGCGTCCGCGTTGATCGGAATCGTCTCGCAGCGCCTCATACCCCGCCAGGACGGAAAAGGGCGCATTGCGGCGTTTGAGGTGATGATCGCCACGCCGCCGGTCTGTGCGCTGATCCGCGACAACAAAACGTTCCAGCTGCAATCCATTATGGAGACCAGCCAGAAGGACGGCATGTTGACGCTCGAATACTACATGAACGCCTTGGCTCAACGCGGGCTGATCGCCCAGGAAGAGATGGCAAAATATCTGACTGAGGCTAAGAAATTTGGCTAGGGAAGGACTTCGGCAATGCGCGCCTTTGCTTGATGCGAGACCCAGATCGGTTCAGAGCGCAACGGTTTGAAGGAGGTCAGCGGGCAGCGCTCTCCAGCGGGCATGGCTGCGGCTTCGGGCGTATGTTGATAGTCGTAGACCGCGCCGCTCTTCATCGTGCCGCAGGTCTCGGCAGGATCGGACACGAAGACGAACGCGTAGTGCGCCGTGCCGTTCGGCGGATTGGTGTCGCAGAGGGTTGAACGCTCGGTGCGTCCAATAAGCGTGGTCTCATCGGGTTTAAAATTCGCTGGGGTGCCACGGTGGACTTCTGTGATCAATCCGATCATGCGGGCGGAAGACTCCCAGTTCAGACGGACAAAGCCATTGACGTCATCGGCTGTCTTAACTTCGGGTAACGGAACAGGCAAGGCCTGCGGCAGGATCTGGCGCGCACGTCCAGCCATGATGCCGCCGCCAATGAGGTCAGCATGAGGCATGTCAATGCGCGGCTGGGCAAGGAGCTCTGTCCGTCCGGCGCGAATTATTGCGAGCATCTTCTGATAGTGCACATCGTTTGTCGACGTCATCGAGGCAACGGGCTTGCCCTCTGCGGGCCAGCGTGTCGGCCAGACTTGCGTCGGGAACTTATCGAGATCCAGAACACTGTGCGCATAACCAAAGCCATAAAAGACGCCACGCCGCGAGAAGGTGGAGTCCACCTTGCGCTCCCGACAGAGGGCTAAACCAAAGCCCCCTTTCGCCGCAAAGGATTGCGGCAACGACGCGCGCAGAATAATGCTCATCTCAGGCTTATCAAAGTTGATCCAGTTATCAAAACGCTTGATCGCGCCACTCTTGTCCGCATGACAGGAGACGCAGCCAGCCTCTTTCATGACCCCCATCAACGCTTGGGCGGTCTTAGGATAGGCAGGCATGCGTGGCGGCGCCCGCGTGTAATCCCACGTGCCGGCATACATCGCATTGGAATCCATCCAGGCGAAGACCAGCTCCTTTTCGGTTGGGGTGAGGAGATCGGAATGGTTTGGTTTGAGCAGGGTCTCTGCAAGAATCGCCTTTCCGCTGCCGTGCTCATAAGGTCCGAAAACCTTGCAGGACCAGTAGGCTGTACCGTTCATACCGCAGATGCCACCCACCAGGTCTGCCGTATACATCTTCTCCCGGCGCGCCGTCAGGTTTTCGTAGGAAATGTTGAAGACTTCTGTCCAGCCTGCTGAAAGATCAAGTCCCTTGGCCAAGCCTTTCTCGCCACCATGACAACTCACGCACTTCGTGTTCCAGATGGGCTGGATGCGCGTCGTATAGTCCAGCCAGCCCGAGCCCCAGGATTCGGGTTTCAGCGGCTTCAGTTTGCGATCAGCCAAACGTGGCATGCCCATCGCTTTGGGAGCATACTCATGGCATCCTGAGCAACTGCGTGTCGTGCCAGGGGCGGCCTGGATGAAGGATCGCATGCTGCGGACCATCTTGTAATCCTTGTCCAGCAACTGAAAGTAGAGCGCACGTCCAGAGGGCGCTTCAAAATAGACTGAGCCATCTTCCTCGACAGGGACGATTCCGTGGAAGATCTTAGCACTCCAGGCAAGTGCCGCTGAAATGGAGAAGGTCTGGTTGAATCCATTACCCCCCGCCGTGCCACTCACACGCGACGTTTCTTCGAGGACGCGCAGCCACTTGATGGTTCCGCGTTTGACGGTCGGCATCGAGATATAAACATCATTGACAAAAAAGGCACCCGTGGTCTTCGTGCGATCCGTCATATCGAGCGTTGTGCGTGGCACGGGACGCGGGACCAGCGGAATCGGATTGTGCAGGTCGATCGTCGGATCACTGTGAACCACAATCTTCTTGCCCGAGCGGTCAATAAGCATCAGAGCGTTTAGCTTGCTCACCCGTGCACCTTTTTTCATCGAAAGAATAAGCGCAGGGGCATTCGTTTCTTCCGGAGTGCCGCTGTAGAGAACAACATGGGTGTTGAGGGGCCAGGGATCGCAGGAGTTACCACGGTCAAACGTGGGATTGAGCGGATACTCGAAATTGGTGATCGCCGTCGGGGTATTCTTGCCGACGCGCGTGTCAATCATGGCGATGGTTCCGCGTGGTGGCGCATTGTGCGGCGCGAAGGTCGCGACCACGAGTGCATCGTCGCCCGGCACAGGCTTAGCTTGAAGCACAGCTTCCGGGAAGACCATGTTATTAGCAAAGAGCGCGGTCTCATTGCGCCCGTCTGGTAATACGGTCCAAAGGCTTTGAATCACCAGTGCGTTGCGATCCACATATTCCCAGCGGCCAAAGAGAATGCGCCCGTCTGGCAATACGCACGGGTCGAACTCCGTGACATTGTTCACCGAGATGGTGTGAATATCACTGCCGTCCGTATGCATCACATGCAGGATAGCCACGCCATTGTTCGCGCACGGGACGAGTCCACTGTAGCGCGTGGAGGTAAAGAGGATGCGTCCATCTGGCAGGTAACACGGCTTCACATCGTGATGACCGCCGCCACTGCCCTTGTACGGATTACCGTTAGCGTCTAAGTGAGTGACCTGACGCAGGCCGGTACCATCCACATTGATTTCATAGATGATCGAGTTCCCCTTCGGCTGACCCTTGAAGCAGAAGAGGAGTTTCTTTGCATCATATGAAAGCGACGGATCAAAATAGATGCCCTCGCCCAGCGTGTTCGTGGTGGTGGCGTCAATGATGGTGCGGATACGCTGCTTCTCCTGCGACTCGGCAGGATTCTCCAAGACATAGATGCCCCCGCCTGGATGCCACTGATAAAAGGTGTCGTAAATATGCAGCCCTTGGTAATTAAAACGCTTTGTAAAGAGAATGGGCGCATTCAGCAAGGCAGGGTCAGCGATCAGCCCGCCAGAAGTTTCCCCTTCTCCCCGGCAGAGTGTGGCTGTTCCTAAAAATAGAATCATCCAGCGTACAAAACATTTCCCCTGCATATTTTATCCTCTATTTTTCCCCGTCGCGATAACAAGTAAAGAATACCATATTTTTGTCATCCGTCCAGCCTCATACTCGCGCATTTCTTCACCGTTCCCGACTCTGGCGGATGGCCTTCTTCCATCCGGCGTAACGTTCCTGACGCGCGACATCGCTCATCGTTCCTGAAAACAGACGATCCAGTTTCCAGGCGGAGCGGATCTCTTCTTTATCCTTCCAGAATCCGGTTGCCAGTCCCGCCAGATACGCGGCGCCCAGAGCCGTTGTTTCCGCGACGACGGGACGGAGCACCGACGCGCCCAGAATGTCCGCCTGAAACTGCATCAGGAAATTATTTTCAACCGCGCCTCCATCCACTTTAAGAGCCGAAAGTTTTATGCCCGAGTCATCCTCCATGGCCTCCAGCACATCTTTGGCCTGAAACGCAATGGACTCCAGAGCCGCCCTGACAATGTGGTGTTTATTGGATCCGCGGGTCAGTCCGGTGATCGTGCCGCGGGCGTACATGTCCCAGTAAGGGGACCCCAGACCGACAAAGGCGGGCACCACATAGACGCCGTTGCTGTCGGTCACCTGTTGTGCGCACGACTCTGACTCCGCCGCTGAAGAGATCATCTGCAGTTCATCCCGTAGCCACTGCACCACCGCACCGGCCACAAAGATACTCCCTTCCAGAGCATACTCCACCTTCCCCCCGATTCCGACCGCAATCGTCGAGAGCAGGCCGTGATGCGACTCCACCAGCTTGGAGCCGGTATTCATCAGCATAAAGCAACCGGTTCCATACGTGCTCTTGGCCTCCCCCGGATTGAAGCAAGCCTGGCCAAAGAGAGCAGCCTGCTGATCGCCGGCCATGCCGGCAATCGGAACAGGGATACCGGAGAGAAGGGTTTCCCCGTAAACGCCACTGGAGTTGTCGACCTGCGGTAGCAGGGCTGCCGGAATATCCAGCTCCTGCAGTAATCGTTCATCCCACCTCAGCTCCCGGATATTGTAAAGCATCGTGCGGGAAGCATTGGTGAAGTCCGTCTTATGCACACGGCCCTCCGTGAGTTTCCAGAGTAGCCACGTATCGACTGTTCCAAAGAGCAGCTCTCCCTGTTCCGCCCTTTCGCGCACGCCTGCAACGTGATCCAGAATCCATTTAATCTTGGTTCCTGAAAAATAGGCATCCGGCACAAGTCCGGTGTTGTGTTTGATATAGGCCTCAAGTCCTTCGCGGCCCCGCAGTTCATCACAGATGCCGGCCGTACGGCGGCACTGCCAGACAATGGCATTGTAGACCGGCACACCGGTGTGCCGGTCCCAGATGAT
Source organism: uncultured Akkermansia sp. (assembly GCA_964459675.1). Lineage (GTDB taxonomy): Bacteria > Verrucomicrobiota > Kiritimatiellia > RFP12 > UBA1067 > CAIZQW01. The sequence continues at coordinate 21,202 of CAYWNP010000002.1, forward strand.
AGTTGTCTCACGCTGGTTGGTAATCCCCAGCGCGGCAATCTGCTCCGGCACCACCCGTGAACGTTGCAGGACCTCGTCCAGCGCAGCCTGTTGCGAGTTCCAGATATCCATGGGGTCATGTTCAACCCAGCCCGGCAGGGGGTAGATCTGCTTAAACGCACGCTGTGCGCAAGCCACGATTCCGCCCTCACGATTAAACACAATCGCACGCGAACTGGTCGTCCCATGATCCAGCGCAATGACCACCTTTTTTTCCATGATGGAATTATACAGAGGAACGCCACCAAAAGGCACGAAAAAAATTTTGGAATTCGGGAATGCGCGAATGCGTGAAAAAAAACGAGCGCCGAGGACGAGCACCGTGGTGCAAAGTCCGGACGCTCGTTTGAAGCCAGCTCCCAACTTACTGACACTGCCCACTGCTACTGCCATTCGCGAATTCGCGCACTTCCCTTCCAGCCATACATGCCACCTGCCATCCTTAAGTCAAGGGTATTGGAAAGAAGGCGGAGTGGCAGGTATGGCGTGGCATGTATAGCGGGATGGCATGTATGGCATATAAAAAAACCGCAGGAAATAAATCCTGCGGTTTTTTTGATCTAGGAATTAACGTTCCTTAGTTTGAGCCACGGCCCGAAACGCCCTTAGCCTTAGCAGCATTTGCTTTGGCCTTCTCGTTCGGACGGAGGCTGCGGCAGGCTGCGCCAGCTTGCCACATTTCGGAATCGCGGATCACCTTGAGTTCCTTCTCGAGCTTCGCCTTGTAGTCCGGCGTGCCGCAGGTCTTGATGACGTGCTTGGCTTCGCGCTGGCTCTTGACTTCCTCATAGAGCTTTGCAAAGACAGGGAGCGTCGCCTTCTTGAAGCGGGGCTTCCAGTCGAGTGCGCCGCGCTGAGCCGTAGCCGAGCAGTTGGCGTACATCCAATCCATGCCGTTTTCGTCCACGAGGCGGATCAAGCTCTGGGTCAGCTCTTCAACGGTCTCGTTGAAAGCTTCCGAAGGGCTGTGACCATTCTTGCGGAGCACATCGTACTGAGCTTCCATGACACCCGCGAGGCAGCCCATCAGGACGCCGCGTTCGCCGACGAGGTCGGAGGTCACTTCGTGTTCGAAGCAGGTTGGGAAGAGGTAGCCCGAGCCGACGCCAATGCCGATCGAGAGGGTACGATCCAATGCCTTGCCTGTCGCGTCTTGTGCGATGGCGAAGCTGGAGTTGATGCCCACGCCCGCGAGGAAGTTACGGCGCACCGAGGTGCCTGAACCCTTGGGTGCGACCATGATGACATCGACATCCGCGCTCACCTTCACACCCGTCAGCTTGCGATACACCCAGCCGAAGCCGTGCGAGAAATAGAGTGCCTTGCCTTCGGTCATGAAAGGCTGAATGCGAGCCCACACATGCTTGATGGCAGCGTCGTTCAACAGAATCATGACAATCGAGGCCTTTTCGCAGGCTTCTTCAATGTCAAAAAGCGTCTTGCCAGCCTTGAAGCCATCCTTCTCCGCGCGCTTCCAGTCGTTGGCGAACTTCTTGTCCTGTCCGATGATGACGTTGATACCATTGTCACGCATATTCAATGCCTGTGCCGGACCCTGAACCCCGTAACCGATAATCGCGATGGTTTCCTTCTTCAGGAACGCTTGCGCCCGCTTCAGGGGATACTCTTTACGTGTGACGACGGTCTCGACAACACCGCCGAAATTAATCTTAGCCATAGTTTCGTTACTCCTTTTAGTCCTTTTCAACCTTAGTAAGGGTTAAAAAAGGAAGCATATATCTTACGACCCTTGTGCCTTTAAAGCAAGCGTGAAAACGTAATAATGAGGTTTTTGCTGGTTTTTGGAGGAAAAAGAGACCCGCAAAAGGATGAAAATAGGGCTTGCGGGCAGAGGGCTCAAGTCGGTATACTTCCCGCACTATGTTTATTCAAAGAAAGACGTTGATTTTCGTGTCCGTGTTGATGTTCCTCCTCTCTGCAGGCGAGAGTAGCCAGGCGCAAGGCGGGCCTTTACAAATTTCCGTTGTCAAAGAGGGTGCGAAGAAGGATTCGGTCTCGCTGGCTGGCCTGCGTGCTTCGGGTCCGAACGGGCAGCTCTTTGCGCAGACCCTTACGCGCGATTTAGAGCTTTCAGGCTGGTTTAAGGTGTCAACAGGCCGCGAGGGCACCATTAATGTGGTCGGCGGGTTGCTGGAGACAGGAAGTGGACTGCAAACCAGTGCCAAGGTGACGTGGCCGGGAAAGAATTTCAATTGGGGCCGCAACGCCGCAACCAAGGCAGAGGTGCGTCAGGCCGCGCATGCGCTGGCGGACGAGATGGTCAAGCAGATCAAGAATGAAACGGGCATGGCGTCCTCCCGTATTGTTTTTATCAATCGTCGGGGCAGTAACAATGGCGATGTCTATGTCTGCGACGCAGATGGCGGCAGTATATTTCAGGTCACGCATGATAGCGCGGGCGTGATTGGGCCCCTGTGGGGCATCAACCGGAATGATATTCTCTACACCAGCCTCAAGCCTGGCTATCCCACGCTGCTGCGCCAGACGATCGGTGGCTCCCGCCGGCCATTGGCAAGTTTTAAGGGCCTTAACACAGGCGGGGCCTTCTCGCCGGATCAGCGGCGTATTGCGCTGATCCTTTCGTACCAAGGCAATGCGGAGCTCTATGTCCTTGATCTGGGCACGGCCAAGGTCACTCGCATGACCACCACCCCGAGCGGTGCGGAATCCAGCCCCTGCTGGTCGCCGGACGGTAAGAGCATTGCCTATGTCAGTGATCGTGACAAGTCTCCGCAGGTTTTTGTTGTGGATGTGGCGACGCGTGTCTCGAAGCGCCTGACGGTTAAAGGTTCACAAAATGTAAATCCGAGCTGGAGTTGCAAGGATAAAATTTGCTATGCTACTCTGCGAAATGGGATATTTCAGATCGCGATGATGAGTCCATCGGGAGATGGTTCTTCGGAACTCATCCCTAATCAGCCCGAGGGGAGTGAAGATCCCTCGTGGGCGCCGAATGGACGGCATATTATTTGTTCGGCGAGGAATACGCTTTACATTCTGGATTCACTCGGCGATCCAGCAGTACGGTTGATTCAAGCGTCAGGCAACTGGCGATCACCGGACTGGAGCAAATAAGCCGAAAACGGTTTATCAAAAAAAAGGAGAGAGGTACAATGATGAATTCACGCATGATGATTGCAAATATCGCACTGGTTTGCGGTTTGCTGGTAGTGGGCACAGGCTGCGAAAGCTGGTGGGGTGGGGATGATAAGACGGATACTCCTGAGATTACGGATGTCCCGGGTTCGATCACGGATTCCGAAACAGGCAAGAATGTTACGGGAACTCGTTTCGAAGACACCTGCAAGAAGGTGGATGGTATCACCTTGTCGCCTGTCTATTTTGCTTTTGACAGCTATGCGCTGGCGCCAAGCGAAACCGCAAAGATTGAGCAAGTCGCAAAGCACCTCCAGTCCAATGCATCGCATGTGTTGGTTGTTGAAGGACACTGCGATGCTCGCGGTAGCGCGGAATACAATCTGGCGCTCGGCGAAAATCGTGCACAGTCCATTCGTGGCCACTTGGTCAACTTGGGCATCGATGGCAACCGCTTGCAGACCCGCAGCTTTGGTTCCGAGAAACCCGCGATGGCCGGTTCTGGCGAAGCCGTGTGGAAGATGAATCGTCGCGGCGAATTCGCTCTGTATCAGAAGTAAAGAGAACCGCGTTTGACGCGGAGTTTCACGCACGGCTATCGCATCGTAGTCGCACACACCTGTGCGGGAAGGTGCATAGCCGTTTGTTGTTTTTACGAAGAGAGGATTTTCTCAGGTGATGGATATACCTCAGCTCGCATTTTTGTTTGAATCCGCAGATTTTACGGAATGGATTGTATTGTTGGCGGTCATCCTAATTGTTGTGGGTCCTCAGCGTCTCCCGGAGATGGCGCGCAAGATGGGACGCTGGGCTGAAACCTTCCGTCGTGCAGCCGATGAGTTTAAGCGGCAGATCATGTCTATGGATGAAGAGGTGCACAAGCAAGAGCATGATTACATGGATTACGCAAAGAATGAGTATGAGGAGCTCACGCACGATACGTCGTCCGATGAATCTGGAAAGGGTGTCGGCGAGTCCACCCCTGCGACAGAAAACACAACCGAAGAAAAACACCCCGAGTATCAAGACTCCTATCCAAGCGAAGGGCTCCCAACCCCAGAGCAGACAGATCTGGCCGAGGCGTCTGCACAAGACTTGGAGAAGGAAGCGGAGAAAACAGTATGAAGGTGGGACGCTTCGATTTGAATAAACAGGAGGGGGATGAATACAATGATCCGCCTCGTCCCTTTCTAGAACATCTCCTCGATTTGCGTGATTGCGTGGTTAAATGTGCGATCTCCTGGGTGGTCTGCTCGCTCATCATCGTTCCTTTTATTCCGAAGATCATCGCCTTTTTAAAAGCTCCTGCAGGAGTCTCGGCTGATAAGATCCAAGGTCTCGGCTGGACCGTGGGCGTGGATGTGATTTTACGTGTCGTCTTCTGGGGCGGGACAACCTTGAGCCTGCCCCTGCTCACCTACTTTATTTTACGGTTCATCTTTCCTGGGTTGAAGCGGAGCGAGAAGACTATGATCCTGGTCTGCCTCGTGGGGTCCACCTTCCTCTTTCTGGGCGGCGTGTGGATGGCGTATGCCACAACCTTGGATATCGCGATTCGGGTGTTAGAGCAGATCACCGCGTGGGTAGGACTTAAAACAGAGATCGTGCGCATTGATGATCACATCTCCTTCACCTTGAAGATGCTCATCGGTTTCGGCTTAGCCTTTCAATTGCCACTTTTGCTCATGGCGCTCGGCTGGCTCGGGTTCATCTCTTCTAAGGCGTTGCGTGAAAAACGGCGTATTGCGATTGTGGCCATCTTTGTCATAGCGATGGTCTTGACCCCGCCGGATCCCTTTTCACAAATCATCATGGCGGTTCCCATGTGTATTCTGTACGAGGTGTGCATCATCGCAATCTGGCTGAGAGAAAAGGCGCGTCTAAAGGCGCAGGAGTAATTTCTTTCCCGCAGAGGCGCTGAGGCGCAGAGGAGAATTATTTTTCGTATTTTTCGATTATTTCGGATGCTAAAAATTGAAGCTATAGACGAGGAGGTGTGATATGAGAAGAGTGACCAAAACACGTACAACACGCGAGACGGACATCAGTATTTCGCTGAACCTTGACGGGACAGGCGTATCGAATATTGCGACCGGCATCGGCTTTTTAGATCACATGCTGGAGCTCTTTGCGAAACATGCCTTGGTAGATCTTGATGTCCAGGCAACTGGCGATGTCCACGTGGACTACCATCACACAGTCGAAGATATCGGCCTGGTGTTGGGTATGTGTATCCAAGAGGCGCTGGGCGATCGTAAGGGGATCCGGCGTTACGGTTTCTTCCAGCTTCCGATGGACGAGTCGCTCGCAGAGGCAACGCTTGATCTGGGTGGACGTCCCTTCTCTGTCTTTATCTCCACGGTGAAACATGAGAAGGCGGGTGACTTTGATGTGAAGCTTCTGGAGGAGTTTTTCCGCGCCATCTCGGTTGAGGGACGGATGAATATCCATCTTCGCCATATTTATGGCGATGAGACCCATCATGTCTGCGAAGCGATTTTTAAAGCCTTTGCGCGCGCCTTCCGCATGGCCGTGGAAAAAGATCCGCGCGAAACTGGGATTCCGTCGAGCAAGGGGACGATCTAGACGTCATGATTATCCTACCAGCGATTGATTTGAAGGATGGCAAGTGCGTGCGCTTGCGCCAGGGCAAGGCCGAAGAGGCCACGATCTATTCGGATGACCCTGTTGCGCAGGCGAAGACCTTTCTCGGTCAGGGGGCGGAGCAGTTGCATGTGGTGGATTTAGACGGCGCCTTTCAAGGCGAGCCGAAGCATGCCCCTGTGATCGCTGAGATCATCCGCGCACTCAAGATTCCGGTCGAAGTGGGCGGTGGCCTGCGGACCGATACCCATATCGAGACGTTACTCAAGGCAGGTGTGGCCCGGGCGATCATCGGCACGCGGGCGTTGGAGAAGATTGAGACCTTGGCTGCGCTGGTCAAGCGCTTTGGCAACCATCTGGCTGTGGGTATTGATGCGCGTGATGGTTTTGTGCAAGTCAAGGGCTGGGTTGAGACCACCGGCACCCGTGCCGTTTCTCTTGCGCAGCAGATGGAAGCCGTGGGGGTCAAGACGATCATCTACACCGATACAGCAACCGATGGCATGTTGGGCGGACCCAACCTCAAGGCGATGAAGGAACTCTGCCTCGCAGTTCCAGGCTGCAACATTATCGCTTCGGGCGGCGTGAGCGCGCCGGAACATGTGACGGCGCTGAAAGCTTTGGGCTGTGCCAACCTTTATGGCGCCATTGTCGGCAAGGCGCTCTACGATGGCAAGACAACCCTCGCCGCCATGATGGCCGCAGCGAAATAGAACTTATGAAAAACACGAATATTACGATTCTGAAGAACGGGGCCACGATCGTCACCTCTGAGATGGCAGATGCCGAGAGCGTCGCCATCGGACTCTGGGCCAATGCGGGCGGACGTCACGAGCGCGCCTCAGAGACTGGCCTCAGCCATTTTTTGGAACATCTCCTCTTCAAGGGAACCCCCACACGTAACGCCTTGCAGATCTCGCAGGCGATCGAAGGACGCGGCGGTTATCTCAATGCTTTCACGCAGGAGGAGAACACCTGCTACTATGCGCGCTTGCCCTATGAGTACATGGAACAGGCCGTGGATGTGCTGGCCGATATGTACATGAACGCGAAGATCACAGAGGCGGATCTCCGGCGGGAACGTGCGGTCATCATCGAAGAGATCAAGATGTATCAGGACCAGCCCCAGTCGGTTGTCCAGGAGCAACTGCAGGAGGCCATGTATGTCAACCACTCCCTAGGACGTCCTTTGGCTGGTTGTGAGAAGACGCTGATACCGGTTGACCGGAAGGCCATGCTGGACTACAAGGCGCGCGCCTATACACCCGCGTCCACAGTTTTCGCTTTTGCCGGACGCCTGAAACACGAGGCTTGTGTCGCGTGTGTGGAAAAACTGTTTGGTGCGATCCCCAAGAAGAAGGGGCTCTCCTATAAACTCGTTGATGGCAAGACACAACAAAAACCCTTCGTGCTGTCGCGTAAGGACATCGGGCAGGTTCACGCGGTTGCAGGCTTTCGCACCTTTGGTCGTCATGACGACCGCCGCTTTGCACTGCGTGTGCTCAATGGCATTCTAGGCGAGAACATGAGTTCGCGCCTCTTCCAGACCGTGCGTGAAAAAAATGGCCTCTGCTATTCGATCCAGTCCTCGTATCAGCTGTTCCAGGAAACAGGGATGTTCACGATCAGTGGCGGTTTTGATGTCGCACGCGCAGAGGCTGCACTCAAACTGACCAGCAAGGAGGTGCGGCGCATCATCGACACCAAAGTCACTGCTGCGGAACTGAAGCGTACGAAGGATTATTTGCAAGGCACCTTCCGTCTCGGACTCGAAGGCGTCGAACATCAGATGCTATTGTTGGGAAGCTCCATTCTGAATTATGGAAAACTAATTAAGCCGGAAGAGACGCTTGAGGGGATCCGCAAGGTTACCGTGGAAGATGTCCAGCACGTGGCTGAAACAGTTTTCACGCCCAGTCGCTTGACCCTCTCGCTCGTGGTTCCGAATGAGCAGAAACAGAGCGAAGCCGATTGGCAGAAGGTGTTTACGATTTAAGGAGCACGCGCAGTTTCGCCCCTAAATCCGCCTTGGAGAATGGCTTCTGGATGAAGTGAATGTCTTTCGCTAACAGATCAGAGCGGGTGATGGAATGAGCCGTGTAGCCTGACATAAACAGGCATTTCATCGCGGGATCGAGAGATAGCAGCGCTTGGGCTAACTCATAGCCTTGCATCTCAGGCATGATCACATCGGTTAAAAGTAAGTGGATCTTTCCGGTGTGTTCCCGTGCAAGGCGAAGGGCTTCGCTTGGGCTGGATGCGGCAAGCACGTTGTACCCCAGCTTTTCGAGTATTATCCCCGTCATTCTCAGTATGGCAGGTTCATCCTCTACCAAGAGGATGGTCTCACTTCCGCGCTCAATCTGTGGCCGGGGTTCCTTTGCCTCCGGCTGCCTCTTCGTCGTATCGCGAGGCAGATATATTTTGAAAGTCGTCCCCTTGTCCGGCTCGCTATAGACATTGATAAAGCCGTTATTTTGCTTGATCGCACCATACAGGGAGGCCAGTCCCAAACCAGTACCCTTTCCAATCTCCTTGGTGGTAAAAAAAGGTTCGAACAGGTGATCGATGCTCTCCGGGCTCATGCCGCAACCGTTGTCACTGACCGCCAGCAACACGTAGTCGCCAGGGATAAAGTCCGCGTGGTTTGCGCAGTCGTCTTCATCGAAGGAGGCATTAGACGTCTCAATGGTCACTTTTCCCGTGCCACTGATGGCATCCCGGGCATTGGCGCAGAGATTGGCCAACATCTGATCAATCTGTGTGGGGTCTATTCTGATAGGCCAGAGACCATGTCCTGGCTTCCAGGCAAGGGCAATATTTTCGCCGATGAGGCGTCTCAGAATTTTGAGCATTCCTTCAACGGTGTCGTTAAGATCAAGCACTTTGGGCGCCACGGTTTGTTTGCTGGCAAAGGCCAATAGTTGGCGTGTGAGATCAGCCGAGCGCTGGGCAGCCTCTTGGATCTCCTCTAAGTCAGCATGCAGCGGGCTGAGGGGGGGAGTCTTCTCCATGGCAAGCTCCGCATAGCCGAGAATCACCCCAAGCATATTGTTGAAATCATGCGCCACTCCACCAGCCAACCTTCCCACGGACTCCATTTTTTGGGCTTGGGTGAGCTGAGACTGAAGCTTCTCTTGCTCCGCTTCAGCGTGTTTACGATCCGTGATATCTAAAATGGTTCCAGTCATGGCCTCAAGATGGTTGTTCTGATCGAAAACAATTTTTCCTAGACCGTGTATCCATCTGACAGCGCCATCTGACTTGCGGACAATCCGATATTCTTTGTCGAAGGAATGTCGTTTAGCAATAACCTCTTCCTTGAAGTATTGATCCATCATTTGCTGATCACTGGGGTATATTAATGCAAGCCACCCTTCGATCGTTCTCGCATAATTCTGATCAATGCCAAACAGTGAAAAAAGCACTTCGGATGCTTCCCAGTTGCCAGTCAAAAAATTAAGTTTGTAGGAGCCGATATTTGCCGCGTGTTGTGACTCTTTAAAAAAGTATTCGCTTTCACGTAATGCTTCTAGCATGTGATTACGCTCGGTAATGTCATTGAAGAAGGCGGCCATTTTGCCGGGTTCGGTCTGGAAGGCCAAGACTTCAAATACACCCCGGATCTCTCCGCCTGCGTATTCGATCTGCTCGGTTTTCCACGGTTGGCCATCCCGAGCGACCGCCTTGTAGTGGGAGGGTACGTCGGTCGAGGCAAGGGAGGGGAATGCTTCTTCGATCCTCTTTCCTACGAACGGAGTGTGATCGACGCCAAGGATCCGTTGGGCGGCAGGGTTCGATCCAATAAAGATAAGCTCTCCTGCATCCGTCAATTCGTACATATGGATGCCCATCGGAGAGGCGTTCACGATGCTTTTGAAGCGCATCTCGCTTTGTCGCAACGCCTTCTCTGTGTCACTGGGGCTATTATCCGCACTTCTCATATCTGCTTTTCCGATGCCTGACGGGTGATACACCTTTATGCTGGTGTATACGACTCGCTTTTTTTATTTAAGCACTTCATTCTTCAAAAGGGAAGGAAAATTAGAAACATCGAACAGTCAACATCGAATTTTTAATAAGGCAATAAGGCAATGAGGCAATAAGGCAATTTGCCGAAGTGATTGTTTCCCGCTGAAAGGAGTCTTGCGGAACGGAAAATGAAACGGTATAGTTTGAGATTATTTTAACTACAGGAGCACTCATGATTACAAAAAATTCAGCGTGTGTCGTCGAAGCGCGGGCCAATATGCGGGGTGGCAAGGGGACCGTGTGCGTGGAGCATTGGTTCAAACCCGAAAACTTTAAAGCCAAGGTGCGCCTCTGTGCGCGGCTGGTCATTCCGCCGGGAGCCTCCATTGGCGAACATGCGCATGAGGCCGATGACGAAGTGTATATTGTTCTTTCCGGCAAGGGTCGTATTCTTGAAAAGGGCGAATGGGTCGAGATCGCCACAGGCGATGCCATCCTGACGGGCAATGGCGGCTCGCACAGTGTTGAGAACACCGGCACCGAACCCCTCGTCATCGCCGCCATTATTATGGTTTACTAATGCCCCTCATCCCAAACACATTACTCTTGCCACAACAGACGATCTCTAAGCCAGGCGCGGTGCTCTCCCTGGTGAAGGAGGCGAGCCTGTTTGGTCCGCGCGGTGTGCTGGTGCATGGACAGTCGCTGGTGAGGTCAGGGACGGTGGCTGCGATTGTGCATGGTAGCCCTCTTGTCCGCACCTGGGAACATACAGGCGGCGAACCGACAGTCGAGGGTGTGGACGCCTTGCGCGCGGAACTCAAGCGCGACCGGCCGGACTGGGTGGCCGCAGTAGGGGGTGGCAGTGTCATGGATCTGGCCAAGGCTGCTGCAGGATTGGTGGATGCACCCGAAAAGACCGCCTTCTATCAACGTAATAACAGCTCTATTCCTCCTGCTACACTGCCTTTCATCGCTGTTCCGACAACGGCAGGCACCGGCACGGAGGCAACGGTCGTTTCGGTCCTCACCGATCCTGCACTCTGCCTCAAGCAATCCATCCGCCATCCGACCTTCATGCCGAAGCTCGTGCTGCTCGATCCAGACCTCCTGATAGAGTGTCCCCAACCGACACGGGCCGCGGCAGGGCTCGATGCGTTTATTCAGGCGTTTGAATCCTACACCAGCAAATATGCGACGCCCTTCACGCGCGCGCTCTCGGAAGTGGCGCTCGTGCGGATCAGCCAAGCGCTTCTGCCCTTCTACCGGGGTGATCAGAGTGTAGCTGCTGATATGCTGGAAGCGAGTACTATAACAGGCCTCGCCTTTTCTCATGCGCGCCTTGGCGTGATACATGGCTTGGCGCATCCGCTTGGCGCGCGTTTCCATGCGGCGCACGGACTCACCTGCGCCTGCTGCCTGCCGGCGGCTCTGGCCTTTAACCGTGAGGTGGTTGCAAAAGAGCTTACCTATCTGAAGGCGCGTTACGGGCTCGACGTGGAGGCGCGTATCACCGAGTGGCTTTCGGAGATGGCGCTCGAAAATCCCTTCCGCGGGAAGCAGGTAGAGGACCTCGATGCTTGCGTCGCCGAAGTGCTCGCGTCGGGTTCGACAGCCGCGAATCCGCGTTCTGTCACTGCCGATGACGCTCGTCACCTTCTTGTAGAGATCCTGTCTCGTTAGTGGAGTATCCACTCCACTGGGTTTTCTCACAGAGCCATCCACCTTCGCGGATACGCCTACGGTGGACAGGCAGAGCTCACGGAGGAATCCAATTCAAGGCTCCTTCAATGCCCGCACGCGTGTCACGGCATATCAAATCACCTTGTCATGGGAGCAAGCAAAGTGTTATTATTAAAATATGCGAATGGATTGGGTTCAAACATGGGTCACCACGGTGACGGAGCATGCTCCGTTGTCGGAAAAGCTCTTGGACGGAGTGAGATATATCTCTGTCTTCTTGGGCGCCCTTGTGCTTGCTTTGATCCTGACGCCCCTCTGCCGTGAGTTGGTTCGAAAGTTGGGGATGCTTGACAAACCTGATCCGAGGCGTATTCATCAGAAGCCTATTCCTCGAGGAGGAGGGCTCTCTGTCTTCTTTGCGTTTCAAGTGGTGCTGGGTCTTTATATTGTGTTCACTGGGGCGCCCATCAGTCCGGCCTTCCCCACCTCTTTCCAGATGGCCTTCTTTGTGGGCTCTTCAGGGCTTTTGCTCCTGGGGTTCATCGATGATAAGTGGGGAATGTCTGCCATGGTTAAGCTCCTCGGACAGATCCTTGTGGCGACTTTTCTCTTCTCCATGGGCGTGACGATTGGAGGCATTTTTGTCGAGTTTCCGCTTTGGCTGGATTACATCATCACCGTCCTCTGGATCGTCGGTGCGGTTAACGCCTTTAACTTGATTGATGGGCTCGACGGTCTGGCCTCTGGCCTAGCGGTGATCGCCTCTGCGGGTATTGCTGGATCGCTCTTTTTCACAGGCCAGTCTTCGAGTGCGATTCCCTATCTTGCGCTTTCCGGCGCCTGCCTGGGTTTCCTTCGGTATAACTTCCATCCGGCAACGGTCTTTCTCGGGGATACAGGAAGTATGTTCTTAGGACTCTGTATGGCGGTGCTTCCCTTGGAGAGTGGCTCACGCAAGGAATTGCTGCCGGCCATTGTCGTCCCCTTGCTGGCGATGGGCGTTCCGCTCTTTGATACCCTCCTGGCGATCTGGCGACGGACTGTCCGGGCATTGCTCCAAAAATCAGCAGTGGGACAGCAGATCGAAAAACGTATCCGCGTGATGCAACCCGACAAGGAGCACCTCCACCATCGTGTCTTACAGAAGACGATGAACCAGCGTAATGCCGCATGGGTTCTCTATGGGATCAGTGCATTTCTCGTGCTTGTCGCGTTGTTAGGCGTTATGTTCAAGAAACAGGGGCCAGGTATCTTCCTGTTGACCTTTATCATTGCCGTGGTCGTGATCGTGCGACATCTGGTGCGTGTTGAACTTTGGGATACAGGGCGCCTGCTCTCTAATCAGCATGTCGCCATCCGTAAAGGGCTGATCACCCCTTTGTTTGTCCTCTTTGATCTCGCGGCCTTGACGGGGGCAAGCCTTCTGGCGTACTGGACGATTTATCTGGTGCTCCCTAGGGACGTCGTGTTAACGCGGTTGCCGATTTTTGTCGTCTCCGTGTTTGTGATGTTGGTTCTCAGCAAGACCTATCTCCGCGTCTGGAGCCGGACTAGCATTTCTGACTTCTCCTATCTGATTGGCGCGATTCTTCTGGGCGCGCTCGTGGGAAGCGCGTTGTCCTGGCTGTTTTACGGGAGAGAGCAGATTGTCCGGTTTGTGTTTGCCTTTACGGGTCTGGCAACGGTTCCGATCTTGGGTGTCCGGTTGTTGGGGGAGACGCTACGCGGAGCCATGAACCTGAGCAGAAGGCGAACGATACTTTTAAACGAAAATGCTGAACGCATCTTGGTGTATGGCGCCGGGACGCGTTTTCGCAATTACCTGCGCAGCCGTGAGGCAAAAATCATATCCGAAGAGAGTGTGATCGTCGGTATTATTGATGACCATTTGGAGTTTTTTGGGCGAGTCATCTATAATTATGAGGTGTTGGGGAATATTCAAAATATACCCGAGCTTTGCAAAACTTGGAAGGTCACGCGAATGGTGCTCACGTGCAACCTTCCTCATGAGCGCCTAGAGACCTTGTTGCGTTTTGCGAAAGAAGGCAACATTAAGGTCTCGAAGTGGACCTGCGTCCAGCAGGAGATGTCCGTCTAACGAATCGCCTGCCAGCGCTCCTGAAGTCTGCAAATGGCAGCATACGGATCCGCGGAGAGACAGACCGGACGGACCACGGCAAAATTCATCGCGCCCGCCTGACGGACCGCCTCCATGTTCGCCTCATTAATACCCCCGATCGCAACCGTCGTAAAGGGCGCGGCCCGGATGATCGACCCGGCTTGTTCAGGTCCTAAGGCCGGATCCGGAATCTCTTTGGTCGGTGTCACGTAGAGCGGTCCCACCCCACAATAGTCTGGTGCCAGAGCTTCGGCTGCCTTGGCTTGATGCGGATTATGCGTTGATAAACCGACGATGCGAAGCGAGGGGAACTGTTGTCGGACTTGCGGGACAGGCATATCGTCCTGTCCGACGTGTACACCATCAGCCTCCGCCTCAACGGCGAGCACGGGATCATCATTGACAATAAAGAGCGTGGAGGAGCCACGGGTGATAGCCCGCATGTTCTTGGCGGTCGCAAGGAGGCTCTCTCGTGGCATGTGTTTCATGCGCAACTGGACATACCGTAAGCCAGCCTTGACAGCAGCCTCTGTGCAGGCCTCATACGAGGTCACAGGATTCGTAATCACCAGATAAAGTCCGAAGGATTCAATCGCCATCTTTTTCTCCTTAAAAAGGAAACGATCATACCATAACCTTATTTTCATGCCCATTGTTTTGTAGGAACTCCTTGCTTTTCCACGCAAAAAGCTGTTAACTAATAAACAGTTTCGATGAATGAGCAGGTTATTATGATAAAAGGTTCCCGATTGATGGTGGTGTTGGGTGTTGTCGGATTTGTCTCAGCAAGTACGGGCGGCACGTTCACTCAGAAAGAAGCGGATCACAAATTGCTACTTGAGCGCGGGATCCTCGAGTGGGATATGGTTTCAAGCCCTCTTCAAAACCTGCGGCCTCTGATGAAAACCCCTGAGGGGGCCATAGAGCCGAAGTTTAAAGTCTATTATTCCGCCAAAGGCATGGCTCCGATGCTCCTGCTTTTCAAGAGCAGCAAAGAGTCCAAGATGGTTGATCGCGTGATCCTGGATGAGAACGGGAACAAGGATTTCACGGATGATCCCGTCCTGACCTTGGATTCCGAGCGACCTCTTGATGTGAAATGGAAGACCAAAGGCGGTGAGGCTGCTGACTATCGCATCTATCTGGTTAAGTCGAAGCAAGGCACCACCGGGAATATCGCCTTCCTGCCGATGCTCTGGCGAGAGGGGACCGTCACGCTGGAGGGCAAGACAGTCCACGCGTTGCTTCAAAACAATCATATGATGGAAAAAACGCTTCTGATTGACAGGGATGGTGACGGGAAGTTCAATTTTAACTCCCGTGACGATCAGGTCCGTCTCGCATCCACCACGAAGATCAAGGATACCTTTTATAAGACAATCACGGGTCCTGGAGAGGATGATCTGAGTCTTGAGAAATACACTGGGCCGTTTGCCAAGCTGGAGTTTACGGGTGAACTGGTTGCCGAGTCCAGCAAGGGTGAGGTGGAGGTGGCGTTGTATGGTATAGAGCCAACAACGAACAGAACGCCTCCCAGTTTCTTTTCTGTAAAAACAGCAGTTACGAATCAGCCGATTGTGATCCCGGCAGGCGAATACACGATTCGCAATGCGCACATCGCTACGGGAGGAGAGAAAAGTAAGTCTATCGGCTTCCGTCTGGATAAAAAGATTGTCCTCTCGCCGGAGCAGGTGACCAAGATTGTCTTGGACAATCCCAAGGCTGAGTTAGCGGTGACCCAGAAGGACCGCAAATTGACGGTCAATCGGAAAGTCATCTCTACGGGCGATCAGGGTGTTACTTATTCATTGGGTCGCGACAAGGAGCCTCTCGTTGTGGATGTGGTTGAACCGGCAGATCAAAACAAGGTGCTTATTGGCCGAAAAAATATGGAGTATGGCTGAGGAGGCACATGCGGATGCTCGGTGAGCATCCCCTCGGAAATCAAGGCTGGCCAAAAGATCCTGATACGTCTTCAGAAGGGCAGTGATGAGAACCGGCTCGTCAAAGAGTTTATCGTGAAGTAAAAAGTTTCGTCCCTTCGAAGAAAGTATTCTTCCTTTTATAAGAACGCTGTACTTTTACCGTAGAAAACGTGTAAAATTGCGCTTCTAAAAAGGAAACGACGACGATGTCCACGATACCCGTTGCTCGCTAAAGAATCTATGCGGTACCTCCAGCAAAGTCTCGCGATCGCAAAGGCGACGGTTGTTGAATCCATTCAGCAGCCCATCGCCTTCTTAATCGTCGCCTCTGGCATCCTTTCCACCTTGCTGGTCCCCCTCTTTCAGTTCCATCGGTTTAGTGAGGACGGACGTTTGGCGCGTGATTCAGGTTTTTCAACCATGATGGTCTTTGGTCTGGCCCTTGCGGTCACGACGGCGGGCCGAGCCGTTGCCGTGGAGATCCGGCGGGGAACCGCTGCGGCCATCATCGGTAAACCTGTGGCTCGCTCTCTCTTTGTGGTTTCAAAATGGTTGGGCGTCTGCGGGGTGCTTCTTCTCTTCTGGCTGGGATTGATTGCGGCCACGCTCTTAGCGGAACGGGGCTCCTCTCACTTCATGCTGAATGAGGTTTGCACGCATAGCCAGCACGGTGGCGATGATCTCTGCGAAACCTCGGGTTACGTGATGGACTATCTGACTCTGGGACTGGGAATAGGAGGCGTCTTGGTTGCGCTTCTCTATGCTGCCTCCCAACAGTATTTCAAGCGCCGGCGTTTTGGCGTCCATGCTTTTGTCGGCATTACCGTCTCCCAGTGGATTGTTGTTGGACTCTGCGGCCTCTATGACCGTACAGGACACCTCCTGTTTCTGCTCAAAGGAAGCCCCGTCTTTGTCAGTGATTTGGATTGGCGCATTCTTCCTGTTGGAGCCTTGGTTCTCCTGGCGTTGTTGATCTTTGCCGCGCTGGCAACAGCGTTGGCCACACGCTTGCAGACAGGCGCGACGCTGGCGCTCTGCGTGTTGGTTCTTCTGTTGGGACTGACGGGCGATCTCCTGGCTGCACAGACATCCCTTCTCTCAATCCAAGGCTGGTGTGCAGGCCTCTTGCCAGATCTTCAACACTTCTGGCTCTGTGACGCCTTGGCGCAAGGAGGCAGCCTTTCATGGGGATATGTTGCGGAGGCAGGGCTTTATGCGTTAAGCTGTTGCACCTTGTTCCTCACAGCGGGATGCCTCTCTTTTGCCAATCGGGATTTAGGATAATGGAGACTATGAACCACGTCATTCAAATAAAGAACCTGGGAAAGACCTTCAAGGACTTTTGGCGCCGGCCTGTCGTCGAGGCTGTGAAGGATTTGAACCTGACCATTCAACAGGGCGAGGTCTTCGGACTTCTGGGGCCGAATGGCTCCGGCAAAAGCACCACATTGAAGATGATGCTCGGGCTTCTGCGTCCGACGCAGGGAACCATTGAGCTTTTTGAGGGCTGCGGACCGGAGGATGTCGCGGCCAAAGCGCGGGTGGGATATCTGCCCGAAGTTTCACATCTTCATGAATTTCTGACCCCGCGTGAAACGCTCCTGTACTATGCCTCTCTTTTTGGTCTTCCACAGGCTGATGCTAAGCGCCGCACAAAGGAACTCTTGCAGATGGTCGGACTCGAGTCTGTCGCCGATCGCGCCGTCGGAAAATTTTCAAAAGGCATGGCGCGTCGTGTGGGTCTGGCGCAGGCCCTCATTAACGCGCCGGAGTTGCTGATCCTGGATGAACCGACCTCTGGGTTGGATCCGATCGGTTGTCGCGAAGTCAAGGATCTGGTTCGTCTGTTGGCCAAGAGTGGCGTCACGGTACTGATGACCTCTCACCTGCTGGCAGATGTTGAGGATGTCTGTGATCGCGTGGCGATTATGAATCGAGGAGAGCTCTGTGCTTACGGTTCCACGCGCGACCTGCTGCGTAATCCCGATGTGGTGCGCTTCTCGATCCCTGGGCTCTCGGCTGAAGCTGCCACGGAGATTCGCCATCAACTCGAACAACGCGCGGCACGACCTGTGCATCAAGATTTTCCGGAGATGAGCCTCGAAGCCTACTTCCTAAAAGTCGTCTCCCCTGAATCGGATAACACAGCCTTTAAGGTGGCACCCTTCCTCGAGAAGCTCCCGGCCTCCCTGGCCGCCGTAGCCTTGGCGGAGGGGACCGACCTCCGACCTCCGACCTCCGACCTCTGACCTCTGTTATGCACTCCCTCCGTAAAATCTTTGGTATTTTCCTCCTCGCCTTGCGCGCGTCATTGCGTACCAAGACGGTCTTTGCCTTATTATTGCTGATGGTGACTTGTGTTCTCCTCTTGCCTGCGGTGGTGAAAGGGGATGGCACACCTCAAGGGGACTGCCAAATCTTGATTCTCTACACACTTGGGTTTTCGTTTGCGCTTCTCTGTCTCTCGACGCTCTGGGCGGCATGTGCGCTCTTTGCGGCAGAGATCGACACTCAACTCATTCAGCTCTCGGCTGTGAAGCCGGTGCGTGCCGTGGAGTTCTGGCTGGGCAAATGGTTCGCGCTCTTACTGCTGAATGCGCTCGCGCTGTCTGCTGTTTATGGTGCTGTTTATGTGCAGCTCCGTTGGAAACAGCGCCAGCCTGGCTGGCGTGAGAGCGTCCAGTTGGTGAGTCGGAGTGTTGTGCATCCACTATTGCCCACACCACAAGAGGAGGCGCAAGAAACGTATGCGTTCCTGGAGAAACAAAAGGCGCTTCCACAAGGGCTCAGCAAAGGTCAGGTCATGCGGGCATTGACGACGAAGGCGCAAGAACGCTATACGATTGTGAATCCAGGAGAGTCGGCCGCTTGGCGCTTCCAGTTGGCGCGGCCGGTTACGATACACGAGCGACTCACCGTCCGTATTCGTTTTGATACGGAATACAGCACGCGGACTCAAGTGACCGGGGTTTGTCGGGTCGCCCCGGCTGATTCCCAAGCCAAAGCTTTGGAGATCCCACTCGATGACTTTTCCCTCCAGGAGATTGAATTTGATCTCGCGTGCGAGGCCTTTCATCGGACACAGGACCTCTCAGCCATCAACCTGAGCTTCACGCATACGGGCGATCCGACCAAGTCCTCTGCCTTGATGCTGCGCTTTCGCAAGGATGTGGTTGTGTTGACCCAGGGAGGCTCCTTCGAGGCGAACCTTCTACGTTCAGCCCTTGTCCATTGGAGTGTGCTTGCGTTGCTGGCGGCCTTTGGCCTGACTCTCAGCGCCTGCTTCTCCTTGCCGGTCGCGGTCTTCACCTCGACGATCCTGTTACTGCTTGTGATGATCGGGACCTCCGTGAACGAGGTGGTCTCAGCCGAAGACGAAAAAGAGTGGTTAAAAAAACCAGGCATTCTGGTCTCGCGCGGGGTGAGTGCGATCGCCCAGCATGCGTTGCGGTTCGATCCGCTCGAGGCGGTGGTTAACGGGGAACGAATTGAAAATCAGGCTTTGCGAGAGCTTCTTCTTTGGAATGTGTTGTTGACCCCGGCCGTTTTTGGGCTCGTGGGCATCCTGATTTTAAGACGCCGTGAACTGGCCGCTGGCGATTGAGAAAAACATGTTAAAACTGGCATACGTCTTTATCAAAATCGGACTGCTGACCGTCGGGGGCGGACTAGCCATGATCCCGATTGTCCAGCACGAGATGATTTCGCGCGGCTGGCTGACGCATCAGCAGTTTCTCGAGATTCTCGGCGTCTCCCAGATGACGCCGGGGCCGCTTGCGGTTAACACCGCCACCTTTGTCGGATACCGTGTCACATCTTTAACGAATCCCGAAGGCGGCGTCCTGCTGGCGATCGTCGGCGCCCTCTGTTGTACAATCGCGGTCTGCCTTCCCTCTGTCCTCTGTGTCAACCTGTTCGGACGGTTTTGGACGACACATCGCAACCATCCTTGTCTCCAGCGCATCTTTGATCTGCTTCGCCCCATCGTCACCGGTCTCGTCGCTGTAGCAGGTATCATGTTGATCGTCAATAGCCTGTGGGACGTGGAGACCTTGAGTGTCACGCTGCTCAAGACAAGGCCTGATCTCCCCGCTCTGGTCATTGCTAGCGCCGCTTTTGTTCTGACTGCTTTCACACGGGTAGCGCCTGTCCGCATTGTCTTTGCAGGCCTCTTCGCTGGCCTGTTGGTCGGAATGATGGGGTAGAAAAAAGGAAAACATGAACAAACGTATTTTTGTTACCCTGCTGTCGATGGGGTGCGTGCAGATGTGCATGGCCAAGTCGCAGCCGAATATCGTCATGATGTTTGCGGATGATCTGGGACGTTATGCCTCTGCCTATGGGGATCCCAGAAGGCCCTCACCCAACGACATCATCAAGACCCCGGTCTTTGATCGGATCGCCCGCGAGGGGGCTCGGTTTGACAATGCATTCATCAGTGCTCCCTCCTGTACCCCTTCGCGCGGCGCCCTTGCCACGGGTCGCCATTTTTTTCGGAACGGCTCCAATGCGCAATTGCATCATCCCTGGTCCGGTCCTGAGGTTGACCCCATTACAACCATCAAAGGCGTAGCAGAACAACTGCGCGACTCAGGTTATCACATCGGCCACACCTACAAGATTCATATTACGGAGAGACTGATTGGCGGCAAGGAGTGCGTCTATGATGCGGCAGGCAGTGCCCTGAACGATTACTCTGAGAATGTAACGAGGGCCACAGATAAAGAGGCAGCCAAAGCGAAGATTTTTAATCAGGTGCGTGATAACTTCCGCGCCTTTCTTGCGAAGCGCAAACCCGGTCAACCCTTCTACTATTCGTTTCATCCAACCAATACGCATCGCAAATGGGAGAAGGGGTCTGGCAAGGCACTGTGGAATTTAGACCCTGAAGCGCTCAAGGGAAAGCTGGATCCCTGCTTGCCGGATGTTCCTGAAATTCGAGAGGATTTCGCTGATTATCTGGGCGAAGCCCAGGCCTTTGATGCCGCGTGCGGAGTGATTATCGAAGAGCTTGAAAAGCTTGGCGAACTGGATAATACGGTCGTGGCCATTTCGGGCGACCACGGTGCCCCGGGCTTTCCGCGTGGCAAGTGTAACACCTGCGACTTTGGGGCGCGTGTCTTGCTGGGGTTGCGCTGGCCAACGGGCATTGAACCGGGCAAGGTTATCAAGACACCGGTCTCACTGGTGGATATGACGCCGACTTTTTTGGCGGTGGCAGAGGTTTCTGCGATTCCTGAGATGGACGGCAAAAGCCTGCTTCCTGTTCTGGCAAAGGGCGGGCGCGAGGAGAGCTTGCGCGGTTGGGCGCTGATCGGACGTGAAGTTCATGCGCATCCCGCACGCGCAGGAAACCTGCCTTATCCGGTTCGGTCACTGCGGACCCGCGATTTCCTCTATACGATTAACTTCAAGCCCGACCGTTGGCCTGCGGGTGATCCGCGCGCTGCAACAGAGGGAGGCACCTCTACTTCCGCTGATTGGGAGAAGAGCACCTATACGGGTTATGCGGATATGGATGCCTCGCCCACCAAAGCGTGGCTTGTCGGAAACAGTACCCATCTGATTGTCGCTGAAGCGTGGCGGCTCGGCATTGAAAAGCGTCCCGGCGAAGAGCTTTACGACTTGAATAAAGATCCCTATCAGCTTCGTAATGTCGCCGAAGATCCTGCCTATAAGGACCAGAAGCAAGCCCTGCATAAGCAGGTCATGGCCATCCTTGAAAAAGGCCATGACCCTCGCCTCGACAACGACGCCTTCGACCGTCCTCCCTATCTCGCCACGGCTAAAGCTAAAAAGGCCGCTAAAAAATAAGCGAAACGAGAAACAGGTGCTGGTGACAGATAATAAACAACAGGGTCTAGTTATCATCGCCTTTTGGCTTGCGCTTTCAAGCGTAACGCTCAGGATTATGCCATTACTGATCCTCTGTGCACTTGAGGCACTTGCAAAACCCTTTGCGGACGCGACAGAGCGCGTCCCTCCAGTGCATGAAAGCCCGTTCTCCTTGATTTTTGGAGGGCCACGCTCTGTCGTGGCCGTTTTCGTTGGAGGTTTTGCAAGTGCCTCACTTGTCTATTTTCAGGGTCAAACTAGTTTTGCAGGTCTTGCCGGATTTAGCGTGTTTATGTTGTTACCCATGTGGTTTGGTAGTCTGCTGGCTTGGCTTACAAGTCTAGTTATGGTGGTCATTATTGCTTTCCGTTGTCGTCCCTTACTGTTTACCAAAATGGGCATTGCCACGCTACTCATGCAGGAGGGGATTCTGGTTTGCATTGGAGCCATAGCTGTTTCAATCATCTATAAGTGACCCTATCACAGTTTATAAACTGTGATAGAACGGTATGGATTCATTAACCGAAATGAACGATGGATTTAGCTAATAAAAACAAGTCATTCTTGAAAACAGGCAGCTTCATATTTAATAAAAATAACCAGCAAACAGTTATATCACAGTTTATAAACTGTGATAGGGGTGCTAACTTTTCTCTAAAACGAGATTGAGCAATTTTTTAGCCAAAGGACGTGCGGGAATGCATAAAGTTACGCTGGATTCTGACAAGGCGACCACGGCCCGATTTTCGAGTTTCTTCAATTGCCGATGGAGGGTTTGGTAGGGCACACGACAAAGCGTGGACAATTCAGAGGGTGAACAATCTGGATTGGCTTCGATGACACGGACCATCAAAATCCGCTTGGGGCAGGTAAAAATAGTCAGGTCTTTTAATACGATCGCGTATGCTTTGGCATCTGTACAACTCCGTAAGGTAGTAATGACGGTCTTTAAAAGGGTGTCTGCGTGTTTGACTCTGGGGTTAGCTCCCAGGGAGTAATCAACCCATCGCCCACGTCGGCTCGCCTGTAAAAACCCGCGTGCGTTCAGGATGCGCAGGTACTGGCTGCAGACGCTCTTTTTCAATTTACAACGTGCCGCTAGTGTCTGAACGCACAAAGGCGATTCATCGATCATGGCTTTCAATAATGACAGCCGGGTGCGATTGGCCAATGCCCGGCAACTTCTCCATACAGTTGGTTCTAGTATTTTGCTCATATAAACAACCCCTATCATAGTTTATAAACTGTGATAGTATGATACAAGGTCGCTCTGGGTTATCGCAATGACAAAATAGGGAAGAAACTGGCCCCAAACTGAGATTGATATCAAAAACGCGATTATGGTAATCTTAAAAAAAGAGTATTTTGTATAGGTCGTCAACTTATTGAGTAGCGCTGATGTTTAAAGATATCGGCCATGAAAGGGAACGCATGGAAAAAGAACGGTTTATTACTGGTATTTATAACTACTGTGATTATTGGTGTGAGCGGTGCGCATTTACGCGACAATGCCGTACATTTGCGATGGGTAAGGAAATGGAGGCGGAACAGAAGTCAGATCGGGACGATGCCACGAACATGACCTTCTGGAACAAGCTCGCAGGCAAGCTGAGTCAGGCTTCAATGATGTCAAGCGAACAGGGGTGGTTGCAAACGGATTGGCAGGATGAGGATGGCTTGGATGCAAATGACTTTCTGCATGAGGAAGAGGACGATGCGGAGATGGATGAATATATGCGTCAGGACGAGGCGCGTCAGCAGAAAGTACGTCAAAGCCCACTCTCCCGTATGGCCATGGAGTATATGCAACGTGTCCAAGCGTGGCTGAAAGACTCGGATGCGGATTTAAAGGCACTTGCCCAGGAGTGGCTCGAGGCCGCGAAAACGCGTGAGCAAGATTGTGATTATGAGGAACTGGCCCACTGCGTGGGGGATATGCTCGAAGTAATCACGTGGTACCATACATTCTTACCCCCGAAGGTCAACCGGGCGTTGCGCAGCAATTTTGAAATGAAAACCAGAGAATCCGGTATCCTTGCAGAATCAAGCCAGTTTGATGCCAATGGCTCTGGCAAGGTGGTTTTAATCGCCGTGGAACGTTCCATCTCTGCTTGGCTGTTTCTTCGCGACCACTTGTCCAAACAGGAGGATACGATCTTATCCATGCTAGTGATTCTAGGTCGCATCCGAAATGGGATTCAGGAAGAGATTCCAAACGCGAAGACTTTCCGCCGACCTGGGTTCGAGAATGGTAAGTTCTAATTAGTGGATGCATGCTGGCTGGAGTACCTCTGGCTGTAGTGAGTTACAAGTGGGTTCCAACCTCTAGGCTTGAGTCTCGTGTGTGTCCGTGTTATTGTTTTTGCAAATGCAATCAGAACGGAAAATAGTGGCTGGGCATGTGGTGCCGTTCGCGCTGTGGATCAGCGTGATCTTTTTGCTGCAGGGACTGGAGGGTCTCGGGGTGACGTCGCGTCTCCTGTTGCCGTGGAGTTATGCGCTTAAGACTGTCGCCTGCGTAGCCCTCTTTCTCTTGTTAAAGCCGTGGACCGTCTATCCGTCGCTGAAGCTCTCCAACGTGCCGTTGGCCCTTTTTGCCGGTGTCGTTGTGACGCTCGCCTGGGTGGTGCCTGAGACGCCGTGGTTCGGAAGACTCCTGCCCGACGTGCAGCTCTTTTATAACAGATGGTGTATCATGATGCCCGGCGAGCTGCCGAGTTATTACAATCCAGACTTCTTCCCTGCTCTCCCGCCGGGCCATGCGTCCCTCGCCTATTCTCCCGCTGAGGCGGGCTGGCCGTTGACGATCATGAAGCTGATCGGTTCCGCATGTGTCATTGCGGTCATCGAGGAATTTTTCTTCCGTGGCTTCTTCTATCGCTGGTTACGGCAGGGACAGTTTTGGAACGTGCCGCTCAAGCTTCTTGATCAACAGGCCTTCTGGACCGTGGTCGCGGTCTTCGGTCTTGAACATGACCGCTGGCTCGCCGGGCTTTTTGCTGGCGTAGTCTACGGCTGGCTGACCGTCCGCACAGGCGATATCTGGTGCGCGGCACTTGCTCATTTCATCACCAATCTCCTCCTTGGCCTCTATGTGATCTGTTCCGGCCAGTATGGTTTTTGGTAAGCGCTATTCTTCTACGTTCGCTCACGAGAGGGGATGACGCCGGGCGAGATTGCGCTATCGCCTAACTTGGCGCGTAAGGCATCCATCGTATGACACAACTTCTCGCGCTTGGCACGGCTGGCGCGCGCGTTGTCAAAGAGGGTCAGCTGTTCGCGCGGATTCGGAGTGAGACCTGTCACACCAAAGCCGATCAGGCGGACGGGCTGGATCAGTTGTTCGGTGTCAAAGAGTTTCAGGGCCAGCGCGCGAAAGGAAAAGTCGTCACACACCGGTACGTCAAAGGGTGCCTGGCGCGTAATGGTCTTAAAATCGGCCCAGCGGAGTTTCAGGCGTCCTGTCGCCGCATAAAAACCATGACGGCGCACGCGCTCTCCCACATCGACGACAAGGCCGCGCAGGACATCGCGAAGCAACTCGGGGTCGGAGCAGTCTGTCAGAAAGGTGTATTCCCTTGAAACGCTCTTTTCGACGTTTTCAGTCTCGACCGCCCGGCTGTCCTCGCCAAAGGCCAGGGACATGAGGTGCTCTGCGAAGGTTGCGCCAAAGAGGCGCTCCAGTTTTTTGGGATCGCCCTTCTGGATATCCGCGACCGTCTGGTAGCCGGCGTTCACTAGGGCTTCGCCGGTCACCTTGCCGACACCCCAGAGACTCCCGACCTTCAGGGCGCCCAGGAAACGGATGACGCCCTCGCGCGTATGCGGCACCACAAAGAGACCATCGGGTTTTGCGCGTTCACTCCCCAGCTTGGCTAGGAACTTGTTGTGTGCCACCCCCACGGAGGCCGCGAGATGGACCTCCGTGTGAATCAAGGCGCGCAGTTGTTTGGCGATGGCTTCGCCTGAACCGAAGAGGGTATGCGCGCCGGTCACATCAATAAAGGCTTCATCACAGGAGATGGGTTCGATCAGCGGAGAGAAGCGCTCGAAGATTTCAAAGACTTTGCGGGATGCCTCGTCGTAGCGCGCCATGTCCGGCGGGCGGAAGACGGCATGGGGACACCGCCGATAAGCTTCGCGGGAGGGCATGGCTGAGTGGATGCCAAAGGCTCGCGCTTCATACGAACAGGTGCAGACGACGCCCCTCTGATCTGGAGGGGAGCCGACGACTACGGGCTTGCCGCGCAATTCCGGCCTGTCGCGTTGTTCAACCGACGCGAAAAAGGCATCCATGTCGATATGGAGAATGCAACGGGCCATGGAGAGAATTACCGCTTCGCTTTCGACTTTCGTCGAATGGTTTCCGCTTCGCTTCAACGAGCCTTATTGCGAAATTGCCTTATTGCCTTATTTGATCCTTAAGGCAATGAGGAGGCAAGAAGAAAAGAAGGGCGGCACGGTCGGAGACCGTTGCCCTGCCCTTTTAAAAACAAACGGCATCCTTAGATCTGAAGCGGATCAAAATCTTTTGAGAGCTTGGGCTGAACCTTAGGTTGCGCCTGTTGCTGTTGCTGCTCGGTTTTGGGCGCGGCCTGTGTTTGATGACCGCCGCCACCGCCACCACTACTGCCAGGCTTGACTGGTTTTGGTGCGAGCATACAGCCCAGTACACGGCCAATGAGTTTCGGGGGTTGCTCCGTGATGGCGAATGCTAAGCAAGCTTCAACAACCTTATTCACGAGCTCTACACCGATCTCTTTGTGCGCATTCTCACGACCGCGATATTGCAAGGTCACCTTGACCTTGTCGCCCTCTTCGATGAATTCCCGGATCTGGCGCAGCTTGTGATCAATATCCCCGGCATCCGTGGTGGCATGGAATTTGACTTCCTTGATCTGGACCACCTTCTGGTGCTTGCGCGCTTGCTTGCGCTTGATGCTCTCCTCGTAACGGAACTTGCCGTAGTCCATAATTTTACAGACTGGCGGTTCAGCATTGGGGGAGACCTCAACGAGGTCAAGGCCTTGTGCATCAGCGAGGCGTTGCGCCTCACGTGTCGGCATGACGCCGAGCATTTGCCCTGCGGGGTCCAGCAAGCGAACTGTCTGGACTCTAATCTTGAAGTTTACACGAATAAACGAAGCGATAGCTCACCTCTTTTTTTCGGCCGATTTCGCGGCCTTTTGTTGTTCTTGTTGTTATGAGTGTTCCACCCTGTCGATCAGACAGCATAGACCGCTCAGTAAAATCACGCCTTCAAGGTCTCCTTGAAGAGCTCCATAAATGCTTCCAAGGTCATGGCACCCTTGTCACCTGTCTCGCGGCTCCGCACGGAGACCACGCCGGCCTCGACGTCACGTCCGCCAACGACAAGCATGAAGGGCACCTTCTCGAGTTGCGCCCGGCGAATCTTGGCGCCCAGCTTTTCATTATCCGCATCCACGCCGACGCGTATATCCATTTCGCGCAGTTTGTCTGCCAACGCATTGACATGGTCAACCTGTCCCGAGGTAATGGGGAGGAAGCGCACCTGCTCCGGGGCCAGCCAGAGCGGGAAGGCGCCGCCATAATGTTCGATCAAGATACCGAAGAAGCGTTCCAAGCTACCCAGCAGTGCGCGATGCACCATGTAGGGCTGATGTTCCTTGCCGTCTTCGCCGACGTAGGTCATGTTAAAGCGCTCGGGCAAGTTAAAGTCGAACTGGATCGTCCCGAGTTGCCACGGACGTCCCAGCGCATCCTTGATCTTGAGATCGATTTTGGGACCGTAAAAGGCACCGCCGCCTTCATCAACCTGATAGGCAATCTTTTCGGCGTCCAGTGCGCTGCGTAGGGAGGCGGTCGCCTGATCCCAACGCTCGGGAAGACCGACGGCCTTTTCCGGACGGGTCGAGAGAAACGCGGTGATATCCGTGAAGCCGAAACGGCGCAAGATGCTCAAGGCGAAATTCACGGTCCGGCGGACCTCGCCTTCGATCTGTTCCGGCGTACAGAAGATATGCGCATCGTCCTGGGTAAAACCACGGACGCGGAGGAGTCCATGGCGCACGCCCTCCTTCTCGTAACGGTAAACCGTGCCGAGTTCGGCCCAGCGGAGTGGCAGATCGCGATACGAATACTTGCGCGTATTATAAATCTGGATGTGGAAGGGGCAGTTCATGGGCTTCACATAATACTGCTCGGCTGAGGTGTGTGAACCCTCTCCCTCCTGCACGTTCATGCAGGGAAACATGCCTTCACGATAAAAGCTGAGATGGCCGGAGGTCTCCCAAAGTTGGGCGCGTCCCACATGAGGAGTGAAGACCATTTCATAGCCAGCGCGATAGTGCTCCTTGCGCCAGAAGTCTTCAATCGCGATACGGATACGCGCGCCTTTGGGGTGCCAATGGGCAAGACCAGGTCCGACATCCTCGCTGATGCTGAAGAGTTCGAGCTCTTTGCCCAGCTTACGATGGTCGCGCTTCTTCG
>CAYWNP010000003.1:0-42771 GCA_964459675.1 uncultured Akkermansia sp.
ATCCCTGTTCCCCATGTTGCGCTCATGGCTACTATAACTAAACAATACCTCATCCTTAAATCCTTTCGTTGGCAGAATTTTAGTTCAAATAGCAGGACTACAATAGTCAACAAAACACACAAACTCGTGTCGTTCAAAAAGCAGGTGACTGTAGGACAAATTCACCTAAACATGCTGATTGTGCCGACTCATTCTATCATTACTTTTTATGTAAACAGGTGCATCTCCAAAAGAAATAACATACGGCTTTTCACATGAAGGTTCCATTTTTTATCGGATTGGAAATTGAACCTCTCGGACTTTGCGTTGGTGACACGGCCATACACCCAGAAGTCCAGAAGCCCTCCTGATGATTGCGGATACACGTGGTCCTGCCCCTTAGCTGGTACACTTCCGTCTGCTCAGGCAAACGAGTTCGCCATGTCCATGCAGACCTTTTGATCTTCCGCTTGGAGGTGCGTATCCTCCGTTCAAAGGACTTGAGCGCGGCCAAGCCCTTCACCCAAATAGCGAACTTTGCGGAAAAGAATTATTGATTCACGAACCGATAAAGAATCCAAGGGAGTCATGAACTTCTAGCGAATATCTATTTTTATTTTCAAGCGCTGGGTATCAAAGTCTGCTTTATATCTTCCAGTGTAATGTGAAAGATTTGAATCGAGTTCCTGCAGAAGGAGCTGACATTCCGTTGACCTTCCCCTCTGATTCAGCACGAGGAGATCATTTCATAATACGGGAGCAAATTTTTCAGGAGCTGTGTATTTTGTGTCCAGGGAAGGTCAGAGGAGTAATGAAAGACTGCGCTGAGCGCATGATCTGCCACTTGCGCGTTGTGCTCAGCCTTTTTCAGGACCTTCTCAAGACGCGGACAGCCTGTGGTTAATGAGGTGATCCACGCGATCAGCAGGAGGGTGACAAGCGCGCTCAGGCCTGCAATCGCCGGACGTCGCTTCGCCCATAGCCAGACCTGCTGGCACCAGGAGACAGGACGTGCACGTATCGGAAGATTGTTTAACTAGCGTTTCAAATCTTCGGCCATCTCCTCTTATAAAGCGCCCCATTCTCAATTGAAAGGAAATCAAGGTCAGCCTTACGTCCCCACAAATACGACGGCAGGGTAAAGGTCTTCGCGAACTTGGAGCGCTGCTCACCCGTGATGCGCAACGTCTTGAGCGGTGCCGTATAGACAAGGGCCACGCTCGCACCGGATGGTTCATCATCAAAGCTCTTACAGCTCGCCACACCCATCGCGCCAGACGGATGGCGGCTCAGATCACACCACCATTGATTACGGTTCATGGTTTCGGCGTAGATCGTTGGCTTAATATCCCGTACGTACGCAGCGTTGATTCCACGCCCGATCGCATCGCCACGACCCTCATCCGCATGACCTGTGACCCTGTAGGGATAGCTATCGAGCATGGACATGGCTGAGCTGTCCCGAGCCTTCGTGTAGATTCCAACATCACCTTGGGACTCGCTGGCGATCTGCATGATTGCCGCAACCATACCATCCTTGCCATTCGAGCCGAGATCGCCCTCGCCGCGATGGTCACCTTAGGCCACGGTCCCATGTCCGGCAAAACGATAAAAGAATTGGAGGGAGCGCAGGAGTGTCGGTTCGTCCACATTCACACCGCACTCCTTGGCCAGCAGGAGGGTTGTCACCACCTGAGCTGCAGCAGGATTCATGAGTCCGCCAGCGACATAACGCGGGTTACATCCCCCAGCCCAATGCGGCCACCCGATGCCATACATCTGCCGCGCCTTAGCATCATCGCAATAATATTGCAGTACCGGAAGAACGGAGGCGTCACCAGTACGCAGGTAATATTCAGCACAGGCAATGCCGTTATAGCCGTTGTTCCAGGTATGATCGCCAATTTTAGCGACATTACTCGAGAGTTTATCAAAATAGGCTTTCACCACGGGCAGGTATTGGTCATCACCCGTTGAGAGCAGGAAGAGACAAGCCAATGCGCCTTCCACACCGCCCTTCTCGTTTTTCGAATAAAAGGCAGCGGCCTGTTTAATGATCGTCTTTCATGATCTTGCCATCCGCAGGCGTAGCGGGTGTCGTCTCATCAACTTTGAGGACGACTCCCGGTTCGACCTGAAGTTTCAGGCCTGTGACACCCACAGCACCAAACTTACTTTCTTTGGCAGGATTGGGGCGCGATTCGAAAACCGGCGGTTCCGTGTAATATTCTGGAGCAGGTGCCGGAGGTGCAGCAAACAAGGATAGGGTTGTTATGAGCAGAAAACTAACAAGTCCAATACATTTATGAATGTATATATTTATGAACTTCATGTTGATCCTTTAATAAGTTAAGGGGTTGTACCGACATTTTTTCGCATCATCCAGACACAGAGTTGATTTTCTTTACTGAACTCATTTCCAGCTGATGAGTAATCACATAACTCAGTGCCATCTGCAAGTTGGAAACGCATGAAGATGTTTTTTTGAGGATTTTTGCCGATCGTGCATACATCAAGTTTTTCCGTAGAGATCGGAGCATCTACCTTGCCGAGGCGCGAGTCCTGAGCCAGCACAATGGGTCCGTAGGTGAGCGCAACACGTCCGCCCCCATCCAGCGCCTCATGGGCTTGGACATGGAGATCGAGTTTCAGCTGGATAAGATCACCAGAATTCCACTCCCTTTCAATCTCAAGATAGGTTCCTGCTATGCCTTGATAGAGCTGTCCGTTCACTGAAACGGTTGTTGTTTTACTCCAGGCCGGAATGCGGAATTTGACGGGGAACTTTATTTTTTGAGGAGCACTGATTGTCACGCGCACATTTCCAGATATCGGATAATCCCCTTTGATTGAAAGGCCAACTTTGGTGCCGTCTGGAAGCGTGGCGGTGGCTTCCGCTGTTTCATAGAGGTTGACCACAAGACCGCGGGCATCCTGCATGACAGCCATCCACGGCGCCATTGCGAGCGCCATAGATCCCTGAGCCAAACAGCAATCCTCGCCGTAACCTTTAATCTGATCTCCCGCACGCATTTTCGAGGAGGGTCCGGCCAAGGGTGTCGGATTCCGATGCATCCACCAGGAACCATCCGGAACCATGGCGCCCAGTACCCCGTTATAGAGTGTCCGTTCCATTTCGTCGGCGATGGTGGAATCTCCGGTGAGACGCAGAACATGTCCGCAGAACTTGATCCAGGTGGTCGTGACACATGTTTCACCCAGAGCTCCGACATTGGACTGTGTCTGCTTCGTTTTTCCATTGAACCAGTATTCGCCCCAGCGATCCTTGAGTCCGCCGACACCTGTAATAAAAATTTCCTGATCCCGGACCGCACGATAGAAAGCGAGCACCGACTCCTTCTGGGCGGGATCTCCCGTTTTCCGATAAAGTTCCGCAAGTCCTTCAAAACAGGACATCATCTCATAGGCCTTCCCGTTACCAAGTTTTGAAGGGGGGACGCCTTGGAGGATTGACGTGAAGATGTTATTCGACTTTGAGCCTCCCTGGGCGACAATCCACTTGGCATAGTCGAGAAAACGTTTTTCACCTGTGATGTTGTAGGTCAGCATCACAGCCTCAAGGATCGAACTCGCAGCCATACCTTCATGATGGCCGCACTCTCGGATGTCGAGAATTTCAGGTCCTACTTGCGACATGAAATAGTCCAGCTGGCGGATCATAGCATTTTTGACGGACTCACTCTGTTCAACTTCCAAATAGTATTGCGCCAAGCCGATGAGGACATATTTACGTCCCCAGATATCCCAGTCCTTGGTCTGACGTTCCTTAGGATACGAGCTGATGCAACCATCCGGTGTCTGCGTGGCGATTAAGTCAGAAACCGTCTTGTTGATATGCTTCAACAGTTCCTCATTCGGCAAACCTCTCCAGGATTGAATCGCCGAGCGCACAATTTTACCCCAGAACTCACAGCGCCACCTGCCATCTGTTTCATTACGGAGCTTGAAAGGCTCGACCAGATGCGGGTAGTCAACCTTGTTCAAACGGTTTTCAATACTAAGTCTCAGGGAATCGCCTAACTGTCCTTCTAGTCGCACGCCCGCACGTGGCAGAGGTGCGAGCATATCCGGGATGTCGGTGCGGAAGGGGACGGCAGGAAGGCCTTCTGCGTTGGTGAGATTGCAGGTCGGATTTGCATCCCAACCGTACCGCACGGCAACAGGTTTTGGGACTTCAGGTGATGACACGAGCACGGTATCCCCGACAATCACGGCATCAGCCCAGACAAATTTTTTGCTAGGTCCAGCAACGGCAAAACCAGTGAGCTTTCCACCCTTGGCGACAAGTCCGCTCTTGGCGTGATCAAAGGTCAGACGGATTCCCTTCTCGCAGATTTCCATGGATTTGTACCAGGGACCGGACCACTCGATCTTCTTTCCGTACGTTATCGCAAGGGCGCTGAGAGCAAGACGGCGTCCAACCTCCAGTTTATTCTTTGGATGGATGTCATTTGCATCACCGATGTCGATCGCCATGGCAATGCCACAATTCGGTAACGCTTTTGCGGTCATGGCTTGGGCTTCCCGCAACTCCGCCCAATCATTATCCCGTGGCACATCACAGACAGGCTTGTAATTCGCCAGGGAGACAATATGAAATCCGAACTCCCCCACTCCAAAGCGCGACCGCCAATCCTTGATCAGGGTCGGCAGCAGGGTACGATACTGATAAGGCCTTTCCGCATTTGCTTCGCCCTGATACCAGATCGAACCTTTGATCGCAAAGGGAAGCAGAGGGGCGATCATGCCATTGTAAAGTACGGTAGAGAGGTTCGGGTTTCCAGCGTATGCGGCTCCAATACTGGCACGTGACGCGGTCTCTTGAATATGCCAGAGACCGGCAAGTGAAAGGGGTGAACCCTTATCACCCACGGGTTGGATGTGTAACTCTTCAGGTTTCCCGATCATGCCGCCCCCACCCGTGTTCACGACGCGCAGGGTTAGCACATTTTTGCTGGACTTCATCACGTGCGCAGGCACTTTATAGGTACGAGGCTGATCAAAGGAATCCGTATTCCCCACCTTGACGCCATTCACCCATGCCGTGTCAACGTCGGCGATCATGCCAAGGTTGAGGACAAGGTCTTTTCCAATCCAGGAATCTGGTATCTCAAACGTGTGCTGTGACCAGACAATGCCTTCAAATTTGGAGAGTCCGCAGTCGCTCCAACTGCCGGGCATTGTCCCAGACCTCCACGTTGAAACATCGGTCTCCGGCTTAAACCATGCTTTCGCTGTACCGGGATCCTTTTCTTGATACCACTTCTCCATGGCCGCGCCAAGCTGATCTGGTCCTGGGGAGGAGTTCACCTGATCCACTGGGTCAAGCCCAGCCTTGAAATCAGGGAGAGGCTTCAAAGCCTCCTGACTGGTCCAGGCTTCGCAAACCGTACCGCCCCAGGCAGACTGGATGAGTCCAATCGGAACATTGAGCTCCTTGTGCAACTCACGACCGAAGAAGAATCCTGCAGCTGAAAATCCGCCCCAGCCACCTTGCAGTAACGTCGTAGGATTGCAGGGCTGCCAGGCGCAGGAGAGCGTTGATTCGGGCTTAAAGGCTATTTTATGAGGAACCATCAGTAATCGGATCAGCGGAAAATTGGCACGGGCGATCTCATTGGACACCTTGCATATCCCCATGCCCATCTCCATGTTCGATTGGCCGGAACAAAGCCAGACATCACCGACCAGGATATCGTTACGGATGATGGAGTTCTGGCTCTTCGAAGATGTCACCTGAAGCTGACGTGGCTCGGAAGACGCAGGCAGTGGATCGAGAGTGGCCCTCCAGCTGCCATCGGGTTCGGCAATGGCTTTTTTCTCCTGACCCGCGAAGGTAACAGTCACCTGCGTCTTGGGCTCTGCCCACCCCCAGACCGGCACCCTAACATCCCGTTGCAACACGGCATGATCGGTAAAGAGCGGATGCACAAAGGGTCGGGATTCAGAATCAGAGGCTTGAGCCTGACATTGAACCGCCGCAACAAGAAATCCAGCGAGCGCCAAAAAGAAAGCATGTTTAGTCATCATGAAATTAACCTTTTTACATTTTCCCCTCGAACCACACCACCTTCGCGAATACGCCTACGGTGGGCATGCGAAAATCACGAATCATACATTTCTATCCATAATCGTTTTGAAAACATGATCATCCCATAGAAAGTATAACGTGTTACTCTTTGCGTGTTTCCTTGTAACTCTACAAGGTACTAATGAACAAACGAAAAAGTTTTTTTAGTATATACGACCTTTCATCAGATTGTCCAACTGATTCCTCGCTGTGCGCTGAACTGCGCGAAGTGGACCTTTTAATCCACGTTAGGGGGAAGCAACAGGGAGCGTGAACCAGAAAAGGCTTCCACCTCCCAGTTCGCTTTCAAGCCCGATCGTACCGCCTTGTGCCTCTGCGGCGAGCTTGCAGAACGCGAGGCCAAGGCCTGACGATGTTACCCCCGTCTGCCTTATGTTAAGGGCGATTTGAAACTTTTCAAAGATATTCTTCTGGTCTTCGAGTGGTATGCCTGAACCATGATCTTTAATCCAGATCCGGACTTGACCACGGAAGTCGGGCTCGGCACCCATCACAATGTTAGAGTCCACTGGAGCGTATTTAATCGCATTCGCCAGCAGATTGGCGACTATGCGTACACTAAATTCAGAATCACAGTACACGGCCGGACAACCTTCCGAGATCTCTTCCTTCACACGGTGGAAGGAACTGGGATCCACAACCTGCTCCCGCGCGGATCGAAAGAGTGATGCGACGAGAACAGTCTGGCATTTCAAGATTAACTGCGCATGTTCCATGCGACTCAGATCCACAACGGTGGAAACCATCCGACTGAGCATTCGTGCGCTGTGAATTGCCACTTGAAGACTCGCCACGTCATCGTCGCTGAGTTTCCGGGAACTGCACGATTCAATCACCTGCAAATGGCAGAGCATGGCCATGAGCGGACTGCGCATGTCATGGACCAGCATGTGCACATAGGTGTCCCGCTGTCGTTCTAGCTCCTGTAAATAGCTATGTTGCTCAGCAAGCCGAGCATAGGCTTGACTCAGCGCAAGATGGTTGCGCACACGGGCTAGGGCTTCGGCCTCCCGGAAGGGTTTGGTGATGTAGTCGACCGCCCCCAGGTCAAGGCCTTTGGTGATCTCCTCCGTTGATGTAAGTGCACTAAGAAAGAGGATCGGAATCGTACGGAGACGTTCATCTGCCTTAAAACGCCGACATACTTCATGCCCGTCCATCCCGGGCATCCGGACATCCAGCAACACCACATCCGGTGGCTCATCACGGGCTGCTGACAGTGCTCGCTCTCCCGAGGTAAAAAAACGCAGCAGATAATGGGTAGGTGAGAAGCAGGCTTCAAGGATCTTCAGATTCTCAGGTTCGTCATCGACAAACATGATGATCTGGGGTGATACGATATCGTTCATACTTTTTCCTGTTTCGACGCATCGGCACTAATATAAGTGAGGTTTAATTCTCGCAGAAGGTTGCCAAAAAGACAAGGCCTCAAAAAAAAGGAGGGGGGGGAGCACATTAATTTGTCCTACACATATTGTATTATTTTACTGACTATCACATGCCCGCACTTAGGTTTACATTAGTACGCATAGTTTAGAGAGGAGCGTTAGTATGAATGCCTTATTAGCAAATACCATGTGTTTATTGTTTCGCTGTCTACCCCAGCCAGAAACGTGTGTTTGTGCTCGCTGTGGACGTACGAATCACCTATGGGCAGAAATGCCGTCTCTCGCGATTATCGATTACGAGTTTCGGGGAATCACTCGAAAGGGAAAAATGGTCTACTCGCAGACTGCGCTGAAACACTATACGTGCTCGCGCTGTGGCGAGAGCTACAAGAAGACCTGCCGAGAACATGTGTATCATTAGACGGCCTGTGACGACTATGACAAACCGCGGATTAAGCAATAGCGTACGATATCGGCATTTGATTTAAGATGAAGCCGGTCGAGGAGGCGTCTGCGGTAGGTGCTCACCGTATTAACGCTCAAATGCATGTCGGACGCGATCGCCTTAACCGTATCCCCTTGCCCGAGACGCACGAGCACATCAAAGAGACGTCCCTTTACTTCGGGAGAATCCACAGCCCCTTTATCCACATTCTGCCTGCGTAGATTAATGACCAGTTTCTCTGCAAGCGAGGCCGTCAAATAACGGCCCCCTTCCAATACCTTACGGACAGCTGTTGTTAGATCATCTTCTGAGCAACCTTTGGACAAATATCCCATGGCGCCAATCTCAAAGACCCGAATAGCGACTGCATCATCTGCCAAGCCCGTCAATACCAGCACTGGCAAGGCTGGGCATCTCTTCAGGATGGATTGCAGGACTTCGATGCCGCTGCGGCCCGGCAGCCCAATATCCAATATCACCAAATCCCACGGCTTTGTCTCCAATAAACGAAGAGCCTCTTCTCCGTCACCTGCTTCACCGATAAACAAGCCAGGAATCGAGGCCTTTAGCACACGCGCTAACCCGCTCCGCAGAATCGCATGGTCATCAACAATTATAACTGCGCTCATCCCAGTCTCCCTTTTGCAAGTACCTAAAATTTACTCACTCAATTTGAATTTTAACACACTATATATTTAGAACAATATCAAATTGATACAGGGGATGGAAGCCTAATCGGGTGCTGATACAACAAAGGCGAAGCACACCTTGTTAATCTGTCCTACACGCAATGTTGTATTTTGCTGACTATCGAATATTTTTAGTGTGGGATAGAATTGACACGTTTCATTTAATAACACGTTCATGTCTGTAAAGGAGA
Source organism: uncultured Akkermansia sp. (assembly GCA_964459675.1). Classification (GTDB taxonomy): domain Bacteria; phylum Verrucomicrobiota; class Kiritimatiellia; order RFP12; family UBA1067; genus CAIZQW01. Next base: position 8,805 of record CAYWNP010000003.1, read on the forward strand.
TTTCTTATGCAAGCAAAGTTAATGATTCTTGTGGTGTTCGGAGTTTTTGGTTTGGGCTGTGGGCTTGTTATTGCTCAAGACGCGGTCCCTGGACGTGTAGTGCCAAACCGCTACATCGTCGTCCTCAAGGACGGGGTGTCTCCTTTGAGAGTTGCCAGTCGTCACAGGGTGTCTGCGCGCCACCAATACACTCACATTGCAAATGGTTTTGCGGCGGACCTGTCAGACAAAGCTTTGAATAAAATTCTTCAGGACAGCGATATTGAGATGGTCATCGAGGATCGCGAGGTAGCCGCCATTGGGAAGCCGCCGGCGGGCGGCGGAACAGTCACCACGACGCAAGTCGTTCCCGCCGGTGTCCAGCGTATCGGGGCCGTGGGCTTGACATATACGGGTTCGGGTGTGGGGGTGGCGGTTGTGGATACGGGAATTGATCTTGCGAATAAGGATTTGCGGGTGGGGTTAAAATCCTATTCCGCCATCAGCTTGTCTGCGAAAGATGACAACGGGCATGGAACGCATGTCGCGGGCATCATCGGCGCATTGAACAACACCATTGCGGTTGTCGGTGTCGCCCCTCAAGCAACGGTCTATAGCGTCAAGGTGCTGGATCGTTCGGGAAGCGGAACGGATTCCTCCATTCTCGCAGGTCTCGACTGGGTCGCAAAGAACGCAGCCGCAGTAGTTCCAGCGATTAAGGTTGTGAACATGAGCCTTGGCCGTCCTGGCACACTGGGGGATAATCCGGTGCTCAGACAGGCAGTCCAGCGGCTCGTCCAGCAGGGCATCACAGTCGTTGTGGCTGCAGGCAACGATAGCAACACAGAGGTGTCGCAGCAGGTCCCTGCCACCTATCCCGAAGTGATTGCTGTTGCGAGCACCACTGCAAAAATAGGACTCAGTCAGTATCCGGGGTTTGCAGGGATAGCCGCTGACACCGCCTCCTTTTTCACGACAGACGGCGCGCTTGTGCTGGCTTCGGACTTTTCCGGGTATATCGGCGTGACGATCTCCGCGCCCGGCGAGGACGAGGAGGATGTGAGTAGCACGGGCGGCATAACGTCCGTGGGCATCCTGTCGCTGAAGGTCGGCGGCGGTACAGTTCGGATGTCGGGCACGAGCATGGCCGCGCCACACGTCGCGGGCATGGCAGCGGTTTTGCAGCAGCAGTTCGGAAATGCGCTCACCTCTGAAGATGTCCGCAGGAAAATTGCGAATGGCGCGGCGAACCTCTCGGCTCCGTATGCTAGCCCCACACCAGGGTATACCTTTGACGGCGATCTGGAAGGCATCCTCAATGCCCCCGGCGCACTTGCAGCTCCCTGATCCTCGTATTCTGTCAATAGCGAAGGAGACCGAAAACAGGATGAATGACAGACTGCGTATTTCTGGTTGAACAACAACGGTGGGTTTGATATTCTAAAAAAAGTAATATGTTTCATATCATGCGATTAATAAAACGCGGATTGCCGGGGCGATTAACCCGGTTTATTGTCTGGAGTGTGTTGCCGATCGGATTGATGGTAACACTTGCGGTGACGGTATATATCAAGGCGAGCGCAGACCGGCTTGCGGAGCGGGATTTCGTTGCCGGGTGTAGCGAGCTTCAACGGATACTGGCGAACCGACTTGATGACCATGCGCGCATCTTGCTGAGCGGAGCAGCGCTATTCAATGCCTCTGAAACAGTCACGCGCAAGGAGTGGCGCCTCTTCGCCCAAAGTCTGAAGGTTGAAAAACAACTTCCGGGGGTCCAGGGATTCGGGTATTCGCTCGTGGTCCCTCGCTCTGAACTTTCTCAACATATTCAGAACCTTCGCAGCGAAGGTTTTCCCGAGTATCAGGTGCGGCCAGAGGGGGAACGGGAGGTTTACTCCTCAATCATCTATCTGGAGCCCTTTTCGGGCCGCAACTTGCGCGCCTTCGGTTACGACATGTTTTCTGAACCCGTGCGCCGGGCTGCCATGGAGCGGGCTCGGGATACGGATGCTGCGGCGCTCTCTGGCAAAGTGATTCTGGTCCAAGAAACAGACCAGGAGGTTCAAGCCGGCACATTAATGTACGTGCCGGTCTACCGCAAAGGGCTGCCCACTGCGACCGTGGAACAACGCCGCGCCGCCATCAGTGGCTGGGTCTACAGTCCGTACCGGATGAAGGACCTGCTTCAGGGAATACTCGGCGAGAACGCGCTGAAGACAACACCGCAACGTTTTCTAGCGATCTTTGACGGCGCGAGCCCTTCCCCTCAAAGCCTGCTTTTTGGTCATAGCCCTGCCGAGCATGACGTCCGTTTCAAACGTCAGACTCCCATTATGTTCAACGGCCACAGCTGGACACTGTGCTTTGCGCAAACAGGTGGTGGCTTTTTTACAGCAAGCTATCTGGGGGTTTGGATCATTTTCATCGGCGGAATGCTCAGTACAGTGCTGCTGTTCGGTCTCTTCAGTGTCTTACTGAATACCCAATCCGAGGCAATACGGTTGGCGAAAGCGATGACCGCCGACCTGCAGAAAAGCGAGGAGCAGGTGAGCCTTCTGCTCAACTCGACCGCTGAGGCGATTTACGGCGTCGACCTGCAAGGTAATTGCACCTTTGCAAACCCCGCCTGCATCAAAATGCTGGGCTATTCAGGTATGGAACAGTTGCTAGGCAAGAACATGCATGATCTGATCCATCATTCTTATCCAGATGGACGCCAGATGCCAGTCGATGTCTGTAAAATTTATCAGGCGTTCCGCGAGGGCAAGGACGTGCATGTCGATGACGAGGTCCTATGGAAAGCTGACGGCACGAGTTTTTCTGTCGAGTACTGGTCTTATCCCATCAGCGTGAGGGGGTCGATAACAGGCTCGGTGGTTACGTTTATTGACATCACCAAACGACTGCAGTCGGAGGAGGCACTGCGGGAGAGTGAAGCCAACTTCCGCACCTTCTTTGAGACCATGACCGACATGATCATGGTGGGCACACCCGAGGGTCGCATTCTGTTCACGAACAGTGCGGTCACGCGAACGTTGGGCTATACGCCAGATGAACTCAAGGAGATGCATCTGCTGGATCTGCACCCCGCGAATAAGCGGCAGGAGGCCGAGTCTATTTTCGTCGCCATGTTTAGGAGCGAGCGGGAGAGTTGCCCCCTTCCATTGCAGAACAAGAACGGCGCGCCAGTGCCGGTCGAGACACGGGTCTGGTTTGGTAAGTGGAACGGGGAACATTGTCTCTTCGGTATCTGTAAAAACTTGAGCGCGGAGCAGGAAGCGCAGCAGCGTTTCGAACGGCTGTTCCGTAATAACCCCAGCCTCATCGCGCTTTCCACGTTGCCAGACCGACGTTTCATGGATGTCAACGATGCCTTTCTGATGACGCTCGGTTATTCCCGCGAGGATATTATCGGTCACACCTCCGCCGAGTGTGGCTTGTTCATATTCCCAGACCAGCATGCCAGAATTACTGAGCTGCTTCTGTCGAACACGCACCTAGCTGGCGTTGAACTGCAGGTTCGTTGCAAAGATGGGACACTCCTTGATGGACTTTTCTCCGGCGAAGTGATTAGCAGCCAAGGGCAGCAATACTTTCTGTCGGTGATGACCGATATAACGGCGCGCAAACGCGCCGAAAAGGAGTTGGCGAGGCTTTCGCTCATTCAACGCGATCTCATGCGTTTAGCAACGGAGTTTGTCAATGTGCCGCTGGATCGTCAGGATGCCGCGATTGACCAGTCGCTGGCGACCATGGGTCAACTCATCCATGCAGACCGCGCCTACCTCTTTACTTATGACTTCAACGCAGGGGTCATGTCGAATACCCACGAATGGTGTGGCGTAGGGATTACCCCCGAAATCGGCAACTTGCAGGCGGTGCCAAACGCTAATTTTCCTGACTGGGTCGCGGCACATCGCCGTGGCGAATGTGTCCACATCCCTAGCGTGGCGGGACTGCCGACCGACAGTTATTTGTGGCAGGTGCTCGCGACTCAAGGTATCCGTTCGCTCATCACCCTGCCGCTGATGCAGGGGACGGACTGCCTGGGGTTCGTGGGTTTTGATGCTGTCGCGGAAGAGCGGAACTGGCAAGAAGAAGAGGTGGCTCTCTTGCGCGTGCTCGCGGAACTCTATGCTCATTTTGAAGCGCGTCGCGCTGCGGAGCGTGAAACACAGGCGCTACAGCAACGGCTGACCCTAGCACGTGATGCGGCACAAGCAGCAGCCCTGGCTAAAAGTCTCTTCCTCGCGAATATGTCGCACGAGATACGAACCCCTCTCAATGCCATCCTCGGGTACGCCCAGATCATGGAACGCGAGTGTGAGGCCTGCCGAGTCAAGCCGAGGCTGAAGGCAATCACCCGCAGTGGTGAACATCTGCTGGAACTGCTCACCGATCTGCTCGAACTGGTGCGGTGCGATGCTCACACGATCACGCTCGCACCCAAGAACTTTGATTTTTATCAAGCCTTGGAGGATGTGCGACTGATGTTTGTCCGGCATCCCGTGGCGCAGATATTAACGCTGGAGTTTACATATTCGCCCGACGTGCCGCGTTTTATCTTCGCGGACTCTGGAAAAATCCGACAGATCCTCGTGAATCTCGTGGGTAACGCGGTCAAGTTTACCGAAAAAGGCAGCGTACGTTTATCGGCTTCTGTGGCGGAGGCAGAGACGCCAGACGGGGATTGCGTGATCGCCGTAGATGTGGACGATACGGGATACGGTATCGGGCCAGACGACTTGAACCGCATCTTTGAGATTTTTGAACAGACGGAGAGCGGGTGGAGGGGCGGCAAAGGTACGGGACTGGGGCTCTACTTGAGCCGGCGCTATGCACACGCACTGGACGGTGACATTACCGTGACGAGTCAGCTCGGTGTGGGAAGCCGTTTCCGGTTCACCTTCCGCGCCCGGGGCGTAAAAGACAATGTCCTTGGGCAGTCCAACAGAAACGTGTTACGGCTGTCCAGAGACCAGCGCGCGCTTCATCTGTTGGTGGTGGATGACGATGCCACCAGCCGTGAAATGCTGGCGTCTATGTTGGAGCCGATCGGTTTTGCCGTTGAAACCGCGGCCAGTGCCGCGCAGGCCTTGAGTCGGATGCGTCAACCAGAACCCGTTGACCTGATTTTGATGGACAAGCGCATGCCGGAAATGAATGGGTATGAAGCCATCGCGCAAATCCGCAAACTCCCAGGCGGGAAAACAGTCCCTGTGGTGGTAGTCACGGCTTCTGGCTTCGCCGATGAAGGCGTCCCCGCGCTTGCCGCAGGTGCGAATGGATATGTCTCCAAGCCGGTACAGCGGGAGCAACTCCTGTCGGAGATTGGCAAAATTTGCGGTGTTCAGTATGACTATGAGGAGAACCAACCTATCGGCTCGCAACTGACGATCCTTGCAGGGGTCGATGTGCAAGCAATCGCCTGCTTACCCGAGGAACAACGCAACCTGCTTAAACAGGCGTTGCGTCGAGGCGACATCCTGTTATTGCGTAAAATAGTCGAAACACTCGCACATGATCATGCTGATCTCGCCGCAAGCATCTTCGCACTCATCGACTCCTATGATTATGATCGCCTACGCGACCTCCTTGATCCTGTGAAAGGGACTAATGTATGATGATGATTCCCGACACCGTAACCATCATGATTATCGATGATGAACCAGATAATCTGAATGTGCTAGGAGGGGTGCTCCGTCAAGAAGGCTGGAGTGTCCGGGCTTTTCCACGGGGTGATCTGGCCCTCGTCGCTGCAGACGATGAAATACCCGACCTCATTCTGCTCGATATCCGGATGCCCGGCATGGATGGATATGAAATCTGCCGCCGTTTTAAGGCGGATGATCGTCTTCGGGCAATCCCCATCATATTCTTGAGCGCCTTCACGGAACCCACTGACAAGGTGCGCGCATTTGAGGCGGGTGGCGTTGATTACATAACTAAACCGTTTTCCGAAAGAGAGGTCTTAGCACGGACACATACCCACCTCAGGCTACGCCGATACCAGATCCATCTGGAAGAGCTCGTCCAACAGCGAGTCCAAGAACTTGCCGAGGCGAATCGGCGCCTGTGCATCTGGGATAATGCCAAAAACCAGTGGCTGAATATCCTTGCCCACGAGATGCGAACCCCCCTTGGTGGCATTTTAAGCATCACGGAGCTCTTGTTTATGGACTTGCCTCATACCTCCAATATCAACAAGTTCCGCGACTCTTTTGACTTTTCGTATCGCCGCATCACCAAGCTGATAAATGATGCCGAAACCATTGCACATATTAATGTCGCTTCATCTCAGGAGGTCGCTTTAGAATACTTTGGGAGAAGTCCCTTGTTTCTGGCAGAGGTTCTCAGAAATGCACTTTTGTTGTTCGCAGAACAAAAGACGGGGGGGGAGGTGCAGGCCTCGCTTGAAGCGGCCGAGCCGCTCAAAGTCCGAGGAGACGAGACACTACTCACGCGGGCCTTTGTGGACTTACTACTGACGGCCGCATGTTGCGTTTGCGAAGGTGAACCCTTTGTCCTCGAGACTAGTGTCTCTGAAGGACAGGCAAACGTGGTCATATCCTTTGGGACCAAAACGCTTACCCCGGATGCTCTCGCAACTTTTTTTGATGTGGGCGGTCAGCGGACATTGATCAAGGGTGGTGGCGATTTCGGTTTAGGTGCTGCTTTAGCCAGCCGCATCCTGCGACTATTCAACGGACAGGTATCGATACGTAATAGCGAGGATAAAGGACTTATTATGGAAAGCTATCTTCCTCTGACTTGATGTTTCCATCTTGTGTTACGAAGTATAACCGTACCGTAAGTGCTTAGACTATTCCAAAACGTATACCAGGGCTGTTCGTGATTTGGAAGCTTTGGCTTGAATGCCGTAATCTTAAACGAACAATAGTTTAATTCTTCGACCTTCTATTTTTCAAAGCGGATTCCGATTCCTTCGACATATGTCACATCACGACTGAAGAGAATCCAGTACTGGTTAAATCCTTCGACTGTAACATCGATCAAGGCATCGCCGCCAACATAACGCGCGGCTTTATCAACGGCGCTACGCGTATTGTTTGATCCGCTAATCGGGATTATTCCAAACAGACGAATACAATTTGAAGTGGCGGTGGTCCGCTCAAGAACTGTGTATTTTCGCCCTTCAAGAGGCGTTGAAGATGCCGCAATGCCCCCTGGCATTGTTGAGCACCCGGTAAAAAGAAAAAGTCCCATTCCGACAAGACCACATATCACTGCATTTGCTTGACGTTTCATTGTATATCCCCTATCCCTGTTTAACCGATAACGAATTCTTCACTATGTTAATGATGCGCCAGTCCCTTTGCAAGCCTTTACTGGCGGTCGACGAAGACCTTTTTTGCCGCCTCAAGATAGCCGTATCCGTAGAGGTCGTCGGGCTGCAGGTAACTGGTCTCGGTCCACTCGTTCCAGCTGTTGATAGTGACAAGGCGTGGTTGCTTCGGATGGGCATCTGCATAATCGCGCGCCATGCGGAAGGCTTTCTCGATCGCTGCTGGGGTATTATTCTTCATGACCCCTGGACGGAACGTCTGGAAACGCGGATTGTTGTCCCACCCCACGGAGACGTGAGGGAAGTACGGCACTGAGAAGTCTTTGTCCATACGAGCCCACTCCTTTTGCACATCTTTCATGATCTCACCATAGTCACGATCAATATTGGTGAAGTGGCAATACTGGTAGTTTGTCAAGCTGTCGAAGCCAAGCCTCTTCACCTCTTCGGTCAAGGTCGTCGCCGCTCCGCCGTCCACCCCGCTCATATTGCGGAGGTTTGCGCCCCATGAAGTGAGTTGAAGATGAAGCCCCGGAAGACCTGCGGCCGTCACTTGCGCACGAAACCATTTTAAGGCATCGGCTGTCTTTTCAACGCCACCCAGACCAGTAACCAGACTCTTTAAATCATAAATTTGGAAGACCGGGCAACCATCAATTGTATAGTAAGACGGATGCTTAAAGTAATTAGTGATCAGCCGATGTGCAATCACCTCAAACTGGGTTCTGTCGACGGAACCCTTCCAAACAAAGGTTCTGGAGTCCTGATGCGCGAGGCGCTTGTCCCAAGCATACCCCGCATCATGATTGGCCCACATGAGGTAGAACTTGACCCTGTTGTTATTACGAGCTTTCAAATATCCGTTATTGAGACACCGTTCAAGAAAAGGGCGGTCATCATACCAGTACCAGTCGTAGATAAAGACATTCACGCCATGATCCGCGGCGGCATTGATCTGCTTCTCCATGACTAATGGATCAGCTTCGTTGACGCAGCCCCACAGTGGCTTGCGTGGCCAGTTGTGTCCCTTAAACTTGGTAGTGGCTGTCTTGACGGTCTGCCACTCACCCTCGCCATCCGGCCAGAAGATACGGCTACGAGGCTCATCACCGGTATAGGCCGGCCAGACATAGGCCGCCACATCGTAGGCTTGCTGAACCTTCACGACTTTTTCATCTTTAGCTTCCGCTTGAAGTAGGACGGGGGTCACTGCATCCAAACGATTAACAAAAAGACACCCAAGGAGTGTTAATGCAAAGAGATTCATTAACTTATGTTTCCGAAGCGTGATAATCAACATGATCCGTCCTTTCAGAATGTATTACGCAAATAATTCATTATCTTCCTATAACCCCTACCCAAAGTCAACCCTCGACTGATCACTTTTACGTTTGCCATTTAAGCCATTTAAGCCATAAAATGCCAAACTAAAAAAAGTTGTTACTGTCCAAATGTTCGTGATGACAAGTTGTTTTGAAAAATCAGAAACTTGACTGGTATCGACTATTTTGAGAATGTTTTTCGCGAAGAGCGCTATTGGGGTGCTTGCACGGAAAGCCCCGCGAGTGGCGGGATACCGCCAGGGCTTATCTCGTGCAAGCACCTGCATGTCATTTTTTACACGATTCTGGGTGAAGGACGAGCTGTGCCCCCCGTGTATCCACGGGCTATCGAGGGACAACAAGTATGCGCAGAGCACAAGCGTATACGCGCAGTGCGAACGCTCACTTGAAGCCCGCCGTCAGGCGGGAGCGATGAGCGTTAGCGAAAGAGCGGCACTCCGTCCTTCATCCAACTAGCGATCTTAGCGAAAAAGTATTTCTCCGTCACAAACTTTTGGACATTATCAAAAAGTTTTGTAATGAAGGAGAATGCATGAAGATTCTGACATTGATACAGATGTTCGGGATGAGTATAGGAATGCTTGTTCTCGGTTCAACACCTACACTTTCTGCGCAAGAACGCCTGCCGAATATCGTCTTTATTCTAGCGGACGACCTCGGTTACGGGGACGTAGGCTGCTACAATTCTGAATCGAAGATCCCCACGCCGAATCTGGACAAACTCGCTGCGACTGGCATGCGCTTCACAGATGCCCCTGGACAGCTCTACAATCTCGAAACCGATCCAGGCGAGACAACAAACCTGTACAGCAAGCATCCGGAAATGGTGAAGGCTTTAAAAGCGCAACTGGATGCCTTCAAAGCAAGCGGGCGGAGTGCTCCGCTGCGCGAATGACCGTTTGGGCGGAATCACCCCCTACTTCAACTCCACGTGGGCTTCCCCATCGAAGGGGTTTGTCCGGATGGCCAGTGAATAGAGATACGGATAATCACGGGCTAAATGTTTCAAATAGTCGATCCAACAGATCAAGACCAACTGATACATCCGCGTGATATCCCCTGTCAGATGCTTATAATCCGCATCACTCAAGTTGGTGGTTGATTTGCGGTGTGCAAGTTCGTCCGTGACATGAAAGGTGGCCCACAACATATCCGTGAACGACTCGTGCTCCAGCAGATTCTGATTTTGAAGCAGGCTTAATAAAAAGGGCCGATTACTGACCAACTGGCGCTTCAGTTCTTCAAGGTCACCCTTCTTGCTGTCGATCCCACTCACATGACTGATGATGTTCAGCCTGATTTTTGCATAATCGGGTTCTTTCCAGGTATTGGGATGCGCCAACTTCTGTCGGATATCATCTGGTTTAAGATCAAAGGTGATGCATAGTTTGAGCACATCCATTCCGATCTCGCTAAAAAATGTACCGATCGCCATGTTCAAATGATTCAAGAGAACTTTCTTAGCCCTGTATTCAAGAAGACGGTTGATGATGAGCGCGACAATCAGCACATTCAGAAAGAGAAAAGCGATGTCCATGATCAGGTAAAAGAATATTGAGCGCGCATCCTTGAAGATTGCAAAATGAAGTTCATAACTCATGCCGGACAATGCAATGAGAATGATCGCTGACCAGAATTGCCAAGTAAAGATGTGCTTCATGACTGTGGATATCCCTTGCGTTTTAAAATTAAGACTTTAAAGTATATCACACTGATGGCTAAAAAGACGAGCATTTGTGGTTTGAAGGGGACGGGCGGTGCGTGGTTAGAAATGCCGGTGGCGGAATTCATGGCCTGAACCTGTTTTTAAATAGGCTTCGAAGGCAGTTGCCTTCTCACGGGATGTGAAAGCGATTGCGGTCTCGACAATCCACGGCTTAAACTTCGAGGTGTGGGGTGATCCGCCTGCATTATGCACCGCAAGCCGAGCTTTCAGGTCCACTGTCATACCGACATACGTTTGTTTCGGATATGACGCGCTTCGCAGGATGTAGACATAGTGAAATGTAATGGCCTGCCATCCGTCTTGTCCGCCGGAGTACCGTAGGCGGAAGTCTCGCAGCGCTAATAAGTAAAGCCCTCCTTCGTGGCCTCAAACATTCGGCCAGCTACGGAGGGCATCCTTCGCTCTCCGCTACGCTGCGAACGAAGGATGGTGGAGGTAAGGAGGTTCGAACTCCTGACCTCTTGAATGCCATTCAAGCGCTCTACCAACTGAGCTATACCCCCAAAAGGTCTTTGACTTAAAGAAGTGCGTAGTAAACCAAATTTTGAGGGGAAAGTCAATTGCAGGTTGAAGGTTTTTTTGGGTTTTCGAAAATGGACGCTTGCCCGTACGTCATGGGTATAGTACATTTTTACGAAATGAGGATTCACGGACAGTGTTATCGAACGATTTGGGAGGCCCCTGACAAGCCAGGAGTCGTCCAAGTCATTCACCAAGGCAGACTGCCACATACCCTCGAAATCCTTGACCTGATCACTGTTGAGGACTTCCGGCGTGCGATTGCCGATATGCAGATCCGGGGAGCCGGACTCATTGGCGCTACCGCTGCCTATGGAATGGTCGCCGCCGTGCGTCATGCAAAAGCACAGGATGCCCTTGCTTCGATACAACAGGCCGCCGGTACGCTCATACAGACGCGCCCGACTGCGGTCAATCTCGCGTGGGCTGTTCAACAGCAGCTGGAGGCGATATCAGCCTGTGCCTCACACACGGACTGGCTGAATACTGCGCTTCGGGTGGCCCGCAAGATTGCGGATGATGACGCCAGCGCCTGCAAACGCATCGGGGAATTGACCTTGCCCCTCATCCAAAAGATTTCAGACGCTAAAAAGGGGCAACCTGTCAACATCTTGACCCATTGCAATGCAGGATGGCTGGCCTTTGTGGATTACGGCACGGCAACTGCGGGTATCTATGCCGCTCATGAGGCGGGCATCCCTGTGCACGTCTGGGTGGATGAGACGCGTCCGCGTAACCAGGGCGCAAGTTTGACTGCATGGGAACTAAGCGAACAAGGCGTTCCTCATCACCTGATCGCGGACAACACAGGCGGCCACCTGATGCAACACAAGATGGTCGATCTGGTGATTGTCGGTGCAGACCGTGTGACACGCAGGGGCGATGCCGCAAACAAAATCGGAACCTACCTGAAGGCGCTAGCGGCCAACGATAACAACATCCCCTTTTATGTCGCCCTCCCTTCTTCAACCTTTGATCTCTCCATGGCAGACGGCGTCGCGGAAATTCCGGTGGAAGAGCGCGGGGCGGAAGAGGTCCGCCACATGACAGGCATGACGGACGATGGTACGCTCGCAAGCGTCCGGATCTGTCCGGAAAATACCCCCGCCTGTAATTATGGCTTTGATGTGACCCCTGCCCGCCTGATCACCGGACTGATCTGTGAACACGGAATCTACGCGGCAAATGAAAGCGATATACTCGCCCTTTTGAGCAAAGGGCAGGGAACTAACTAGCAACTTTTTTAGCATCCGAATGGCACGAACCACACGAATAAACATCGAACATTCAACATCCACCTTCGACAAGGCTACGGCGGACAGGTCGAACGTCGAACGTCCAATTTTCAATAACGCAATAAGGCAATGAGGCAATAAGGCAATTCTCATGATCGACGAAGGGTATATTAAATTCTCAGTCCACTTGAATGAGACCGACATTGAGATGCCGGATGCTCTTGCGGAGCTGAATGCCGTGCGAACTGCACTCTTTGACAACGGCATGATCGGCGTCCTGCCGAGCGGCATCGGATTTGGGAATGTCAGCGTCAAGACCCCAGGCTCTCACCGCTTCTTTATCTCGGGTTCAGCCACAGGCGGTAAGCGCATCTTGGATCCCGAAGATTATTGCAGGGTGGAAAGCTGTTCTGTGGAGCGCAACGACGTCTTTTGTTCAGGCCACATCAAGGCGTCCTCCGAGACCATGAGCCACGATGCCGTCTATCACGCGAATGACTCCGTGTGTTGCGTGATCCACATCCACCACAAACCCTTCTTTTACAAACTCCTTGCCAACACCACCATCCCCACGACATCCAAGACGGCGAAATTTGGAACGCCTGAAATGGCCAAGGATATTGAACGCATCGTCAAAACCCAGGTCTCACCCTTCGGCATCCTAGTCATGACCGGACATGAAGACGGTATCATCGCCTGGGGCAGGACGATTGCCGAGGCCCATGACATCTTAATGCACCAGTATAAAAATACATACTGAACCCCGTACGCGATTTAATGAAAGGCTGAAAAATGAAGAGCGCACTATTCGCATGGGTTATCTTAGCAACTTTCCTCGTCTGCGCAGTCGAGCCACCTGCGAACTTTCTTCTGGAGACACCCGCCGTCATCAAAGCCGCAGCTGGTGTGACGTGTCAGAAGTACACCGACTCCGATCGCATCCTGGTTGACAACCACACCTTTGAGGCCTACGAGAAGGATGGTTCTTCGATTGTCTGGGATGATGAGTACACGAAGGTGCTCACGGAGAAGGGCCGACGTGAGAGCGGTTCGTTCTCTCTCGATTTCAATACGCATTACGGGACTTCACTGGTTTACCGTGCTGAAATCATTAAGCCCAACGGACGGATCATCCCCATTGATGTCGATGCCTATTCCCGAATCATGACTGATCCCGGGCAGATGGGGATGAACATCTATGATCCCGCAAACAAGGTTTTGACCTGTGCGATCCCGGGCATTGAAATCGGCGACATGGTTCATATCGTAAGCTGCAGGATCACCAAGAAAGCGTATGTTCCAAATACGTGGAGCGATATGACCCTCGCGGAATATGATAATCCAATCCTGAAATTGGATCGCGAGATTCTCGCACCTGCTGAACTTCCCCTCGTCCACAAAGTTCTACGCGATCCACTCTCAAACACGGTTACTTACACCGAGACAAAAATGCCAGATGGACGGATCCGTTATCTCTGGAAGGTTCGCAATGTCCCCCAAATGTTTCCAGAACCCAATATGCCACCCCTACAGACGGTCGCGCAGCGTCTGATGCTCAGCACCCTCAAGGACTGGCGTGACGTTTCGCGTTGGTATTGGAATCTCTGCCAGCCGGCACTCCAGAAAATTGACCCCGACATGCAGCCCATGGTGGCTAAACTGATTGAGGGTGCAACAACCCGCGACGAAAAGATCCGGCGCATCTTTAAGTTTGTCTCACAGGAGATCCGCTACATGGGGATTACGACCGAGGACACCGCGCCTGGCTTTGAACCCCATGAAGTCGGGATGACCTTCAAGAACCGTTACGGTGTCTGCCGTGACAAGGCGGCTTTGCTGGCTGTCATGTTGACCCAAGCTGGCATCCAAGGCTATCCAGTTTTGATCCATGGGGGTGCAAAGATGGACAAGGATGTGCCGACCCCCTTCTTCAACCATGCGATTACCGCTGTTGACAAGCCCGGCGGCGGTTATATCCTGATGGACCCAACCGATGAGAACACGCGCGATCTCTTTCCCGCGTATCTCTGCAACCGCAGTTACCTTGTGGCACGTTCGGAGGGCGAGACCTTACTGACTTCCGATGTCTATCCTGTTGAAAACAATATGATGCGCATCCAGACCGACGGCACACTGGATAAGACGGGCTCTTTGGTTTTGAAGACGCGCCTTGACTTCGAGGGTATCAATGACAATGCTTATCGTGGAAGCCTCCTCCGTCAGAAGGCAGACCAGCGCCGCAAACTATTTGAAGGCTTCTTCAAAAAACGGCTGGCTGGCGCAGAAGTCTTGGAGTGCATCATCAAGCCCGACAACTTGCAAGATACTGAAACACCGCTCTCCGTTGAGCTGACCACGCGTGTCCCTGACTATCCTATCCGTGGAAAGGGTCTGGATACGCTGAGCCTTCCCTGGCTCGGCGGCTCGCTCGGCTATGTGAATTTTGTCATTAGCCAGACCGGGCTTGATAAACGTAAATATCCCATGGAGACACAGATTACCTGTGGGTTACGCGAACGCATCACCATCCAAGTGGGTGACAGTATCGGGGCTCCCTATATCTTGTCCTCCAATTTAAAAATTAGGCAACAGGGGATCGAATACACGACAACGCAATCGCTGAAAGACGGCGTCATTCAGGGCACCCTTGAGCACTATATCACGGCACCTGAATTTTCGCCGGACGATTATCTCCAGTTGAAGCAAGCGCTTAAAAAGATTGAGGCCCACTCACGCCACATCCCCTTATTCAAGGCCTCGATCAAAGACCCTGCTGACCAGGAGACGCTCTACTCCGTCAGCGATGTGACCCTCCTTTCTGAATCCTCTTGGGTGACGACAAACACCTGGTCCAAGCGCATCCTCACGTACGCGGGAAAAAAGAGCGGCGCGGAACTCAAGTATAGCTACAACCCCAGTTGGCAGGAGGTGGAGGTGGTCTCCGCCACGGTCTCCAACCTGACGGGCGTCGTTCATGCTGTCACCCCCAAGGAGATGAACATCATGGATGCCCCGTGGTCAGCCTCCGCACCTCGGTATCCGGCTGGAAAGATCCTGATTGTCAATCTTCCCAGCGTTGAAACAGGGAGTGTCATCACCGTGACAACCCGTCATGTGCAAAAACAGATGCCCTTCTACAGCCACACGCAAAGTTTCGGAGGGACAGAACCGATCGGACGTGAAACCTACAAACTCACCTTCCCCAAAAAGATGATGCCTAAGCTTCAGCAATTCCATTGCGATGCGATTGCTTTCACAGCGGTAACCAACAACTCAACGATCCGTTGGACATGGACGGCCCACAATCCGCCGATCATCCGTCCGGAAGAGTCCCTGCCACCCTGGCACTTCTTCCATCCCCAACTCTTCATCTCCTTTGGCTCGTGGGAATCATTTGCAGATGATCTGGACGATTCCATCGAGAACGTCTCCGATGGTAACTCCCTTTCGCGCAAGCTTGCCAAGACGCTCGTGAAGGGCGAATCGGACTCCTACGCAAAGATGCGCAAGGTCCGGGACGCTGTCTTGCGTTCCGTGCGTCCCTCTGGCATCTCCTTCATGGACTTGCCACCCTCCTGTCTCTCAACACCGGACCAGACATTGACCAATCAATACGGCCATGTGATGGATCGCGCCATTCTTCTGAAGGAGATGCTGAACGCGGTTGGGCTTCGCGCTGAAATCGTCTTAGCTTCCGATGACACGACCGGTTATGCCAAGAGCATCAAGCCACGCATTGACACCCCACAACGCAGAACCTTCAGCCATCCGCTCGTGCGAACCTGCATCAAGGGAGTCCCCTACTATCTGAACACCGGCGATCAATACGATGAACCTGGCAGCTGCGCCTTGCATCGTGCGCCGTGCCTGACCATGGATGGCGAGATTCAGACGATTGAGATTCCAGAAAAGTTTCAATCCTTCACGCGCGATTTGAACGTGATTGATATTGACGAAAAGGGAACAGCCACGATCTCGACTACCAACTGGATCACAGGTGCTGCAGTCGGCCCCTTCCGAAAAGGCTACTCCGAAGTATTGCCGGAAGATCGCAGACGCCACTATCTCGAAATGATCGAGGGTGTCTCCATGTCAGCAGTTGCCGTATCCGATCTAGTAACCGATACGCACTCCTACCCCAGCGTGCTATCCTTTAGCGTGCGGGCCCCGGATTACGCAGTGATGGACGGGAAGACAATGACATTGTGGATCCCTGGCATCGGCGGAGGCCTTTTCGAACTGCGCGGCGACAAACGGGAGAATCCGCTATTCTTTGGCGGACATTTCACGGCGACAAGTGAGTGCATCATCATCCTTCCGAAAGGGTATACGAAGTTGCCCCTCCTGCCAGCCGCGCGCGGCTGGGAGCTTCCCTGCGGACTAGGAACGTTTACTTCCGACATCACCACGACAACACGCCCTGACGGACGCCTGCAGATCCGCATCCTTGAACAGCAGAAGCGTCAGAGCGGCGAAGTCCCTGCACAACTCTATCCTGCGCTTCTGGAGTACAACCGCCTTCTAGCCCATCCCTCCGCACGAACCCTGGTCGCTGAAAAAGAGAGCAAGTGAAATCAGATCCCGTCTCACCTCAAGGTTTACAATCACTCCAGATCGGCGATGTGTCACTAACCATAGAGACACCGCCGGACTTGGATGCTTTGCTTGACCGTGCTGCCGAGGAGGCGCCCCACACCGTCGATGGCATCCCCTATTATGCCATCCTCTGGCCTGCGGCACAGGGTCTTGCGCACACCCTATGGCAACTGCGTACCGCACTCAAAGGCGAACGCGTGATTGAACTAGGTTGCGGACTCGGACTCCCCTCCATCCTGGCCGCAAAGCTGGGTGCAACGGTAGAGGCGACTGACTTTCATCCCGACACAGGGCAATGGCTCCTGCATAACGCTGAGGCGAATCAGGTTCACCTCGACTACCACCAGCTCGACTGGAACTTGTTTCTACAAGGTCAGAAAAGAAAATGTCCTCTCGCTCCAGCCAAGTTTGTCATTGGCAGTGATTTGTTATATGAACCTCGCCACATTCCCGCACTGATCTGTACGATTGAGGCGCTTTGCGCCCAGCCGGGCGAGGCGATCATCGCAGATCCGGGACGTGACCATCTGCAGACCTTTGTCACCGCCATGGAGCGCTCAGGCTGGAAACACGAACTCCTCCCGATCAACGACATCTACGTCTGTCGTTTTAAAAAGTTGTAGCCTATTCTAGGCTGATGCGATAGAAATAGGATGGCGTAACTTCCCCCTATTTGGTATCATTTTACGTTTCTTAGATTGACTAGACAGAAGGATAACCCACTATGGAAAATATCGTTATTATTGGTAGCGGTCCCGCTGGACTTACGGCAGCCATCTATGCAGCGCGCGCCAATCTCTCCCCTGTTGTGATTGACGGCATGCAACCCGGTGGTCAGCTGACGCAAACAACCGAGGTCGAAAACTTCCCTGGCTTTGAGAAACCGATCACCGGCCTTGAACTGGTTCAAACCATGCGCAAGCAGGCGGAGCGTTTTGGCGTCCGCTTCCTCATGGATGCGGTTAATTCCTGCGAACTGACGGGCACAACCAAAAAACTCTCTCTGATGATGAACGGTACGCTCGAAACACAAACCGTGGTCATCGCAACTGGTGCAAGCGCACGTTACCTAGGGCTACCGTCCGAAGAAAAATTACAGGGACGCGGCGTCTCTGCGTGCGCTACCTGCGACGGCTCCTTCTTCAAGGGTCAGCGCGTGGCTGTCGTCGGGGGCGGGGACACGGCCATGGAGGATGCACTCTATCTCTCCCGCATCGTAGAGCATGTAACACTGATCCATCGTAGAGATGCCTTCCGCGCCTCGAAAATCATGGTGGACCGCGTCCTCAGCACCTCCTCCATTTCAATCGCATGGAACACGGTTGTCGAGGATGTCCTGGATGTCACAAAGGGAGAAGTCACGGGGCTCAAGCTCAAAAATGTCAAGAGCGGCGAGACAAGTGAACTTCCAGTACAAGGTTTGTTCATTGCAATCGGACACACTCCGAACACCAGCATCTTTGCCGGACAACTTGAACTGGATGCCGAGGGATATCTGGTGGCCAAGGATACGCGTACCTCTGTTCCAGGTGTCTTTGCTGCAGGCGATGTGCAGGATCGTCACTTTAAACAGGCTATTACCTCTGCGGGCACGGGCTGTATCGCAGCGCTTCAGGCCGAACGTTATCTCGCAACATGCTGAAGAGGGTTTCACTTTGGGTAAGACTCACAAAAAAAAGGATTCCATAAAGGCATCGGCACGCCGTACCTACATCATCGGCCTGCTGGCGGTCTTTTTTCCCGCATCGCTTTGGCTCGTAGGATGCATCCATAACCGTTTCAAACCGCCCTCTTCTACCTCTAAGCCAATTGTCAAAGTCATGGAGGTTACGGGCTATTGCAACTGTGGCATCTGCTGCAGCTGGGAGTATCCCTGGTATTCTACCTTCGGACTTTTTGGGTCCCCTCACATCAATGCAGGCAGCGACAAGGGCAAGCGCAAGGCTGTCGGACAGACCGCCATGGGTACAGAGGCTGCTTATGGAACAGTCGCTGCTGATAAGTCGCTCCCCTTTGGAACCATTCTCTTTATTCCAGGATACGGTTATGGGCGTGTGGAAGATCGCGGTGGCGCCATTAAGGGTGACAAGCTGGACCTCTGGTTCCCCTCCCACTCCATGGCCAGACAATGGGGACGCAAAAAAGTCACTGTAAAAATTTGGAAACGTTAACACGAGAAGGACCTTGAACATGAACGACGAGATCAAGACGAACGAATCCGACACCAGTCGTCACTTCCTGAAACAATGGATCACTGAAGACGTCGCCGCAGGAAAGACGGGTGGCTGTGTGACCACACGCTTTCCGCCGGAGCCCAATGGCTACATCCATATCGGCCACGCCAAGGCGATCTGCATTGACTTCGGTATGGCAACAGCCTTTGGCGGCCAGTGCAATCTCCGTATGGATGACACCAATCCGTCGAAGGAGTCGGATGAATATGCGGAGAGCATCAAGGAAGATATCCACTGGCTCGGGTTTGACTGGGGAAAAGGCTATTACAATGCAGCCGACCTCTTCGACCAGATGTATGAGATCGCCGAAAATCTGATCAAGACCGGCCATGCTTATGTCTGCAACCTCTCTCAAGAGGAGTGGAAGGCCTATCGCGGCGTTCCCACAGAGCCTGGCAAGGAGAGCCCGACACGTAACCGCTCCCCTGAAGAGAATCTCGCCCTCTTCCGTCGCATGAGAGCAGGCGAGTTCAAAGAGGGCGAACAATGCCTCCGCGCAAAGATTGACATGTCCTCCCCCAACATCCATTTTCGCGATCCCGTGATCTATCGCATCCTCCATGTGCCCCACTACCATGCCGGAAACAAATGGTGCATCTATCCGATGTATGACTTTGCCCATCCGATCGAAGATGCCTACGAAGGGGTGACGCACTCGCTGTGCACGCTGGAGTTTGAAGTACATCGGCCCCTCTATGATTGGGCCATTGACCGCATGGACGAGATGGGTCTTCTGGTTGTTCGTAACGGCGTCAAGATCCGCCCGCAACAACGCGAGTTCGCCCGTCTGAACCTCAGCTATACCGTGATGAGTAAACGCAAGTTGCTCCAGCTCGTCCAAGAAGGCCATGTAGAAAACTGGGATGATCCGCGCATGCCGACCGTCTGCGGCCTGCGTCGCAGAGGATACACGCCTGAGGCGATCCGTGAGTTCTGCGAGCGTATCGGTGTCTCCAAATTCAATAGCCAGACCGATGTAGCACTTCTAGAATACTGCCTCCGGGACGATCTCAACAAACGCGCGCTCCGGCGCATGGCGGTTCTGGATCCGATCAAGGTCGTGATTGACAACTTTGAAGAAGGTGCGATTCCCTTTGCAGAGGCGCAGAATAATCCAGAGGATCCGACAACCGGCACCCGCCAGATTCAATTTGGCAAAGAGCTTTGGATCGAGCGTGAAGATTTTATGGAGGTCCCTGCCAAAAAATTCTTCCGCGTGACCCCTGGACAGGAAGTACGTCTACGTGGCGCTTGCTTCTTCACCTGTACACACGTCGTGAAGGACGCCACAGGTACTGTCACCGAAATTCATGGTACCTACGACCCTGCAACCAAGGGCGGCAATGCCCCTGATGGCCGCAAGGTGAAGGGGACCATCCACTGGGTCTCCGCCCAGCATGCTGTCCAGATTCCTGTACGGCTCTATGACCGCCTCTTCACGGTTCCAGATCCACTGGGTGACGCTAACAAGGACTTTCTCGCGTTCCTCAATCCAGCTTCTGTCAAGACGGTCACGGGATATGGCGAACCCGCCCTGGCAGATGCTAAAGCCGGAGAGAAGATCCAGTTCGAACGCCTCGGCTACTTCTGTGCGGACAGCAAGGAGTCCAAACCTGGAAGCCCTGTCTTCAACCGTACGGTCACGCTCAAAGATTCCTGGACCCCGCAGAAAGCGTAATCATGAAGTGCTGCCTCAACAATCTGTCAGCACCTAAAAGCGCAGCCGCGAATATCCATATCACGCTGGGAACGGCCGGGCATATTGACCATGGCAAGACCTCTATCGTCCGCTGCCTGACCGGCTGCTGGTGCGACAAGTTGCCCGAGGAGCAGGCACGTGGGATGACCATTGACCTCGGCTTCGCTGTCTGGGAACGACCGGACGGCAGGCGCGTGGGCGTCGTGGACGTCCCCGGACACGAACGGTTCATCCACAACATGGTTGCAGGCGCAAGCGGCATTGATGTGGTGATGCTCGTCGTCGCGGCGGATGACGGCGTCATGCCCCAGACCATCGAACATGTCCAGATCGTCCGGATGCTCGGCGTCAAGCGTGGCGTCATCGTGATGAACAAGGTTGACCTTGCAGACGAGGACAAGCGCGCATATGTAGAGGCTGATATCCGCGACTGCGTGGCCGGCACATTCCTAGCAGATGCCCCCATGGTCCGTTTCTCAGCCAAGACCGGCGAAGGACTTAACGACCTCCTGACCACACTCGAAAAGGTTGTGGACGCGACTGCGGAGCGCGATGATTCTGGTCCTTTTGAATTGCATGTAGAGCGTGGCTTCGTATTAAAGGGACTGGGGACCATTGTTTCAGGGATCCCCCGCGCAGGCTGCGTCAAACTCGGTGACGAGGTGGAACTTCTTCCTGATGGCACACGCCACACCGTCAAAGGTATTCAGACTTATGGGGCGCCTTCTGAAAAGGGCCGGGCCGGCGAATGTGTGGCCTTGCGTCTTTCCGGAATCACCACTGAGGTGGCCACACGTGGAAAGGTTATTGCCGCACCGGGATACTTCAAGCCCTCGCGCTTTCTGAACGTCAAATTTTTCTATTTGCCCCATCATGAGCGTCCGCTGGAACCCCGAACATCAATCCGTTTTCATGTCGGCACCTCGGATACACCCGGACATCTAGTCTTGCCCGAGCTCGCTCGCCTCGCACCTGGCGAAGAAACCTACGCGCAAATCCAGTTGAGCAAGCCTGTCGTGGTTGCTCCCGGCGACTTTTTTGTGCTTCGCTTACTGAGTCCGGTCAAGACCTTAGGGGGCGGAACCGTGATTGATCAGTCCGAGGCCAAGTTGCGTCGGGGACGTGGCAACTGGCTGGAAGGACGCATCGAGAAGGAAAAGGCCGTGGACGACGAGTCGCTGGCTCTATTGCTCGCCTTGAAGAGTGCGGGCGCAGCACCCTGCCATATCGACAATTGGGCACGCCAAGCCAATGTGACCAAAGAGGTCGCCCAGGCAAAAGCAATCACACTGGTCAGCGAGCAGGAAGTCATCGCCTTCCCCGGAGACCGCTACATCACTGCGGAGGCGCTCGCGACTGTGGAAGCTGACCTAGTCAATCGACTTACCGCCCTCCATGCTGCACACCCCCTTCACCTCGGTTTTGCGAAGAAGGATATTCTCAAAGGCTTTACAGGTACACGCATAGTCATTGATCGTGCCTTTGAACAGCTGCTGGCTGACGACCAGATCACACAGAAACAGGAGCTGATCACACTCACCGGCAAAGAACCGCATCTCTCCGAGAGCGAACAACGCGCCTCCGACCAACTCGCCAGACTCTTTCTTAATGGAGAGTTTCTCACACCGCGTCCTGACGAACTCCCTGCGCAGACAGGACTGAAACAAGAGCTGATTGACGAACTGTTGATCAACCTCCGTCAGCGCAACATCCTGGTGGAACTGGCCGAGCAGATCCTCGTCCATGCGATTCATCTTGAGAAATCCAAACAAATCCTTTGCAATCATCTCGAAAAGCAGGGACGCATCCGCCTTGCCGAATACAAGGACCTGCTCAACACCTCCCGTAAATTCGCACTCCCCGTGCTCGAATACTGGGACAAGGCCGGCGTGACCAAACGCGTCGGCGACGACCGCGTCTTGCGCACACCTTAGAATATGTTAATTAAATGTGTAGTCTCTCACAGAGACACAGAGAGCACAGAGAAGCAGGTATTCCGAATGAATAATAAAGACCTATAATGTTGCCCTGTTTCATAGATGATTAACACTTCAATTGGATTCCTCCGTGAACTCTGTGGGCTCTGTGAGAAAAAACGGCTACACCTTTTAAGAAAATGCGCTAATGTAGCAGCTTTTGGGATTGCAGAAGCATGGAAAATATGAGACTGTTTTAAGTCGTAGCACGAGAGCAACACTCTAAAAAGAAAAGGGGAGCAAATATGAAGCGTTTACTATCATTATCGGCAGCACTGATCATGACGTTGAGCTATCAGACAACGGCACGTGCGGAACGTCCGGTGACCGAGGGGGCGAAGATTGGCGAATGGACCATGGATTTTGACGCGGCTAAAAAGCTCGCGAAGGAGAAGAATCTGCCGATCCTGATGAATTTTACAGGAAGCGACTGGTGTGGTTGGTGCAAGTTGATGGACAAAAACGTCTTTGCAACCGAAAGCTGGAAAGCCTATGCGACCCAAAACGTGGTAGCTGTCTATATTGACTTCCCCAAAGACAAGACCCTTGTTCCAGAGAAGTTTGTCGACCGCAACAAGGAAGTGAGCAAAAAATTCAAAGTCCGTGGGTACCCCACCTATATCCTGCTGGCCTCGGATGGTGAGAAGCAGATTGGTCAACTCGGTGCTTCGCGTTCCGCCACACCCGAAAGCTTCATCAAGGACCTTCAAAAACAAGTTAACATTCAAAAGAAGATCGCCAAGCTTCCCCCGAAAGACAAAGCGGAATATGACAAGGTGATGACGGACGTCGAGGTTGCAGAGAAAGAGATGCAGACCTGGATTGAAACGAGACCTAAAAAGAACGAAGAGAATGACAAAAAACACGCCGCTTTTGTAAAGCGTATGCAAGAATTCCAAGAAGCCCTTGACGCAATCATTGCGCGCCAAAAATAGCCCTCTGTTGGCTTGCGGTCGGGTTTGATTCAAACCGAACCGCTTTTCGGCTTTTCTTTTACCCTCTTTTATGATAAAAAGAGTCCCTTTTCATCGTGCAAAAGGTGTTTGCACAGGATCGGGAATTTTACGTGTACCTTAAACAGATTGAAATAACAGGGTTCAAGAGCTTCGCGGATAAGACGCGTCTCAATTTTGAACCGGGCATGATTGCGATTGTCGGACCCAATGGGTGCGGTAAAAGTAATGTCTCTGATGCGATCCGCTGGGTCTTGGGAGAACAACGCCCAACCGCCTTGCGTTGCGCCAAGATGCCAGATGTCGTCTTCAATGGAACCGACACACGCAAACCCTTAGGTATGGCCGAGGTCTCCATCACCTTCACAGACTGCGAAGGCATTTTGGAAACCGACTTTCATGAGGTCACCATTACCCGTCGCGTCTTCCGTTCCGGCGACGGCCAGTATTTCATCAACAAGACGCCAGCCCGTCTCAAAGATATTCATCGCCTTTTTATGGGCACCGGTATCGGCACGACCTCCTACTCGGTCATGGCACAGGGCCAAATTGATGCCATTCTCTCCTCCAAGCCTGAAGACCGCCGCGCCGTCTTTGAAGAGGCCGCAGGTATCACCAAATTCAAGGCTGACCGTAAAGAGGCGATCCGAAAGATTGAGCAGACCGACGCAAACCTGCTTCGGTTGGCCGATGTCATCCGCGAAGTCAAGCGCCAGATCGGCACGCTTCAGCGTCAAGCTGGCAAGGCGCAGAAGTACAAAGAACTCAGGGATGAACTGCGCGGCCTCGACATCTTCCTGACACGTCGGCGCCTCGGCGCCCTAGACATTCGCGTCCGCGAACTGGAAACTTCGATTCACGATCTCTCAGATCTTCTCCTCGAACATCAGAGCAACGTTGCGGAATCCGAGACAGAGTCCGCCAGCATCCACAGCCTCATCCATGAGATTGAAGAGCGAATCGCCCTCTTGACCGAGCAAGCCACCCAGGCGGATAACCGTTACATCCGTGCGCAAGAGGTGATCAAGGTTAATGAGCAGCGCATGGAAGAGTATCGGCTCTGGGCAGAGCGTGACAATCGCGAAATCACAGACACCCAGACGCAGATTGACCAGATCCATCTCCAACTGGAATCTCTTGCTCAGAAGCGTGAGCTCATGCAGCAGGCTTCTGAGGTCGGCAAGGTCAAACTTGAAGAGACGCAATCCCGTTTTGATGCCCATAAAGCATTAATTGATCAGACTCGTTCCCAGTTGCAGCAAGGCCGTCAGACCTCGATCGAATGCGAGCGCCGTACGGCCCAGATCCAGCAAACACTTTCCGAGATGGAACGGCGCCAGCGCGAACTCCTGATGAAACGTGATCGCCTCTCCTCCGAGTATCGCCAGCTTGAAGAGAACCTTGCCCGAGTCGAAGAGAGCGTGACTGAGGTCAACGGACGGCTGGTCACCTTCAAGGAAGCTGTCGGGTTGGTCCAGGATCGCTTTGAGACCTTGGATCAGGAGCGCACAGACGCTTTGTCAGAGCTACGGACATTACAAGACGAGACTGGTAAAATCCAATCGCAGGTTGCCGCGAAGCGTGCACAGGTTGATCTGCTCAACGACCGTCGGGAGTCTTCGGAAGATTATGCGGCCGGTTCAAAGATGCTTCTCGAGCCCTCCAATCCGCTCGGCGTTGATACGCAATCCCTTTTAGGCACACTTGCAGACAAGTTTAATGCGACACAAGAACTGCGTCTCGCACTCGAAGCAGCGCTTCGCGCCTGGCTGGATGCGATTGTGGTCCGTGACGCGCCTGCTGCGCGTGCCGTGGTCGCCACCCTGCTGGCCAAGGGAACCAATGCAGCGGCCAAGCTGATCATCGCCAATACGGATGAGACCGACCCCAAGCCTGAGAAACCATCTTTTCCAGAGGCCGCTGGCCTCTCCCCCCTGCTCAACCATGTGCAGGTCACCCCGGATTTCGAAGCAGCCGCACAACGCATGCTCGGGCATGTCCTTCTGGCAGACCGTCTCGAGCAGTTGCCGTCCCCCCTGCCCCGCGGCATTAGCGTTGTGACGCGTGCCGGCGCGATTTTCCATGCCGACGGTACCGTTGAAGTCTGGATGCCAGACAATCAAGTCTCCAGCCCCCTCGCCCGCCACATTTTGGTCGCGGACACTGAGGAACAACTGATCGGGCTGGAGGATACGCTCTCTAAAAATCGTGCACGCCTGGAAAGCTTGAGCGCACGTACCCAGGAACTGACTACCCTTTTGAACCAGACCCGGCAGGAACTGGATGAGAACCGCCGAAAAGCAGCCCAGACCGAGGGTGAGTATCAGACCATCAATCGCGATGCCGAACGTGCACGTCAACGTCTCACTTTGGTCGCTACCGAACTCGACAGCCTGAAATGCCAGACCGCTGGCGACGAGGCCACCAGCGAACAATT
This sequence comes from uncultured Akkermansia sp., assembly GCA_964459675.1. Classification (GTDB taxonomy): domain Bacteria; phylum Verrucomicrobiota; class Kiritimatiellia; order RFP12; family UBA1067; genus CAIZQW01. Next base: position 34,808 of record CAYWNP010000003.1, read on the forward strand.
AATCGCCGAACTTCAAGAGGTGACGTCCAAACGCAACTGTCTGATTGAAGAAACTGCTCAACAAGCAGAACGCCTTCACGAGATGGAGATCACCTACGGCGACATTTCCCAACACTTGACCGAGTGCCGGATCCAAATGTCCAGCATCACGCAACAACTGGAGCACACAGCCTCGCAGGCAGATGCTTGCCAGACCCGTATTGACGAATTAGACCGTACAATTCAAGGCCGCGCACGGGGCGTCATGTCCTATGACGAGAGCATTGCCCGCCTCAACGCCGAGAACGAGACACTCGAAACAAACCTTGAGCCCATGAAGCTGGAAGCAGAGGCGCTTCACGAAAAGATTGAGGGAACTCGGCGTGAACGTGCTGGACAGCAGCGTGCGCTTGAAAAGAATGACGCCATCCTCTCCGAACGCAGACGCGCGCTGGACTCGGTCCGCGACAACAAGAACAAGGCTGAAGTTGACGTCACCGAATCGCGCATGAAGCGTCAGAACTTGATTGACCATATTTATAACGAATACGGACTCTCCCCCGACGAACTCATCGCGCATCCCGATCCGACATGGAAAGGCGAACAGCCTCCCGTCCCCGAAATTGAATCACGAGCCTCTGAACTTTCTGCCGAGATCCAAGCCCTCGGACCTGTCAACCTCGTGGCCATCGAGGAGTACAAGGAGCTGGAGGAGCGTTATACCTTCTTACGCGCTCAAGAGGACGACCTGCTCAAGTCCAAAGAACAGATCATCCAACTGATCACCATGATCAACGCGAAGTCGAGTGAACTCTTCCAGGCGACCTTTGCCCAGGCCAATGCCAATTTCGAAAGCATGTTCATGAAGCTCTTTAACGGCGGCCAAGCCAAGCTTGTCCTCCTGGAGAACGCAGAAGACCCCTTGGAGTGCGGCATTGATATCATTGCGCGTCCCCCTGGCAAGCGTCCCCAGTCCGTCACCTTGCTCTCCGGTGGCGAACGCACCATGACAGCAGTCAGCTTGCTCTTTGCTATCTTCATGATCAAGCCTGCCCCCTTCTGTATGCTCGATGAATTGGATGCCGCACTCGACGACAGCAACATCGGCCGTTTCGTCCTTGCATTGAAAGAGTTCCTGGTCCACTCGCAATTTCTCATCATCACCCACAACCAACATACGATTGCAGGCTCTGACATCGTCTATGGCGTCACCCAGCAGGAGAAGGGCATCTCCAAGATTGTCTCCATGCGGTTGCGTGAGATTGGAAACAAGGAACTCGCCTTGGGATCGCCCGAAGAGCCCCTCCCGACTGTTGAGGTCGAAGAGGAAAAGCCGAAGCGGACACGCAAAAAGCGCCTCAACGACGAATCCGAGCAACCTGAAGAAATCAAAGAGGAAAATCCAGCATGAAAACCCTACTGACCCTCACCGCCGCACTCAGCTCCACCCTGCTCTTCACCGCCTGTACCACAGCCTCAGTCGAGGCTCCAGCGAAACCCCGCACCATTGTCGTCTGGTCAGAGGGCACCGCTCCTACGAACATCTACCCCAAGGACATCAATGCCGCGATAGTCGAAGGACTGAAGGGTGACCCGCGCTTCGCCAACGACATCATCATTGCAGCCTCGATCAATGATCCGGATCAGGGGATCACTGATGAACTGCTTGCCAAAACAGATGTGCTGCTCTGGTGGGGACACAAGAAGCACGGACTCGTCTCCACAAACCTGACCGCGAAGATCAAGCAGCGCTGGATGGACGGCAAGATGGGCTTCATCGGACTCCACTCCGCCCACTTCGCCAAGCCCAACAAGGCGCTCATGGGAACAGCCTGCTCTTTCAGCCTCTACAAGGCCGACACCACGACCACCAAGGTGACGGTCACTGACAAGACCCACCCCATCGCCCATGGTGTTTCCGAGACCTTCACGGTTGAAAATCATGAGCGTTATGGCGACCCCTACATTGTACCGGCAGGCTATCAGTGCATGTTCGAAGGACTCTCAACCATCAAGAAGGACGGCAAAACCGACAACGCCAAGATGGGCTTTGCCTGGGAGAGCGTCAACGGTTCCAAGAGCCGCTTCTTCTACTTCCAGCTCGGCCACGAAACCAACCCCATCTACTTCGACCCTAACGTCCGCAAGATCCTTGCGAACGCCACTGAATGGGTCATGCCTAAGTAAGTAAATAAGGAGAAAAACAGATGTCCATTCCTTTTAAAGTTGATTTGACAGGTAAAGTCGCCGTGGTCACCGGTGGCGGCGGCGTTCTCTGCGGTGCTTTTGCAAAGGCGCTGGCTGAATGCGGAGCAGCCGTAGCTGTGGCGGATCTTAAACTGGAATCTGCCCAGCGCGTGGCTGATGAGATCACCAAGGCAGGTGGCAAAGCCATTGCTATCGCGTGTAACGTTCTTGAAAAAGAGAGTCTTGAGGCCGCCAACAAGGAAGTGGAAGAGAAGCTGGGTCCTGTCTCTATCCTCCTCAATGGCGCAGGCGGCAACCACCCCAAAGGTACAACCTCCATGGAGTATTTGAATCCGGATGACCTGCTCAAAGAGAACCGCGATTTCATCACCTTCTACGATCTTGATCCCAAGGGTATCGAGTTTGTCTTCAACCTGAACTTCCTGGGGACCCTGCTCCCCTCGCAAGCCTTCACCAAGAAGATGGCCTTGAATCGTTCCGGTGTCATCATCAACGTCTCCTCGATGAACGCCTTCCGTCCGCTCACAAAGATTCCTGCATACAGTGGCGCCAAGGCGGCAGTCAGCAACTTCACCCAATGGATGGCGGTGCACATGGCCAAGGCGGGCATTCGCGTCAACGCGATCGCTCCGGGCTTCTTCGTGACCGACCAGAACCGCGCTTTGCTGAAGAATCCCGACGGTTCACTGACCCCTCGTTCGGAAAAGATTCTCGCGCATACTCCGATGGGTAAGTTCGGCGAAGCCGATGATCTGCTCGGGGCGTTGCTCTGGTTGGTCTCTGATAAGGCAGCAGGGTTCGTGACAGGCGTCATTGTCCCTGTTGACGGTGGTTTTGCCGCCTATAGCGGTGTGTAAACAAAAGAAACGATAATTTTTCTCACAGAGGCACAGAGATCACAGAGAAGAAGAATAAAACAATTTCGTGTTTTTTGTGTATTTCGCGGGGAAAAAGAGAAGGAATAAGCACTATGGCTAAGAAAGCAGACATTGGTCTCATCGGTCTCGCCGTCATGGGCGAGAACCTCGTTTTAAACATGGAGAGCAAGGGTTTTACAGTCGCTTGCTTCAATCGTACCGTGGAGAAGGTTGACGCCTTTGTCAACGGACGCGGCGCAAAGAAAAATATCATTGGCTGCCGTTCCCTGAAGGAACTGGCCGACAGTCTCAAGAAGCCCCGTCGCGTCATGGTCATGGTCAAGGCTGGCTCAGCCGTGGACCAGACCATTGAATCCCTCCTGCCGGTCCTGGAGAAGGGTGACATCATCATTGACGGCGGTAACAGCCACTTCCCGGACACGATCCGTCGCACGCAGTATCTGGCTGAAAAGGGTCTCCGCTTCATCGGCTCGGGCGTCTCCGGCGGCGAAGAGGGCGCTCTCCTGGGTCCAGCGATCATGCCTGGTGGCGATGTCAAGGCATGGCCTTATGTGAAGGACATCTTCCAAGCCATCTCCGCCAAGACCGACAAGGGCGAGCCCTGCTGCACGTGGATTGGTCCGGACGGCGCAGGTCACTTCGTCAAGATGGTCCATAATGGCATTGAGTACGGCGACATGCAGCTCATCTGCGAAGCGTACGACCTGATGTTCCGCGGCCTCGGCATGAGCGCCAAGGAGATGCAGAAGGTTTTTGCCAAGTGGAACAAGGGCGTTTTGGACAGCTACCTGATTGACATCACCCAGGAGATCCTGAAGGTGTCTGATGATGAGACAGGCAAACCGCTGGTGGATGTCATCCTCGATACCGCCGGACAAAAGGGCACGGGCAAGTGGACCTCCACGGCAGGCCTTGACCTGGGCGTCGGCATCCCGCAGATCGCTGAGGCGGTCTTTGCACGTTGTCTCTCCGCGATCAAGGATGAGCGCGTCGCAGCCTCCAAGGTTCTCAAGTACAGCTCCAAGACCAAGGTGAACAAGGCTCTCCTGGTCAAGCAGCTCGAACAGGCGGTCTACGCCTCCAAGATCTGCTCCTACGCACAAGGGTACCAGCTCATGCGCGCAGCGGCCAAGGAGTACAAGTGGAAGCTGAACTACGGCGAGATCGCCCTGGTCTGGCGCCAAGGGTGCATCATCCGCGCCCGCTTCCTCGGCAACATCCGTGATGCCTTTGATTCCAACCCTGAACTTGCCAACCTCCTCTTGGATCCTTATTTCAAGAAAGTGGTCATCAAGGCTCAGAAGGCATGGCGCGAAGTCATCAAGACCGCGGTCGAACTCGGCATCCCGGTGCCCGCGATGAGCACGGCGCTCAACTACTTCGACGCCTACCGCAGTGCACGTCTGCCGGCCAACCTGCTCCAGGCTCAGCGCGACTACTTCGGCGCCCACACCTACGAGCGCGTGGACAAGCCCCGCGGCGAGTTCCACCACCACATCTGGACCGAAAGCGGAGGCAACACCGCCGCTTCCACCTACGTGGTCTAAGCGATTCGCACAGTCACAAAAAAATCCCCGCCCTTCACCAAGGACGGGGATTTTTTTTCATTAAAAAGCCACTCCCCAATTTCAGCTTGCACTGCATTCCGAACCACCCTATACTTTGTTCCTATTGTATAAAGCGCCAAGCATTACCCCTAGGAGAAGAAGATGCGAATTGTAGTCCTTGATGGCCATACGCTGAATCCCGGAGATCTGTCATGGGCGGAACTCCAGAGTTTGGGAGAGTGCACGGTCTATGAGAGAACAGCTCCTTCTGAAACACTCGAACGCGCGCAAGGTGCGGAAATTCTCCTCACCAACAAGACCGTCCTGAACAAGGAGATCATCGCCCAGCTACCCAGCCTCAAATACATCGGGGTGCTGGCGACAGGCTACAATGTTGTGGATACAACAGCGGCGGCGCAACAGGGAATCCGAGTTACGAATGTGCCGGCATACAGCACAAACTCCGTCACGCAAATGGTCTTCGCGCATATCCTCCATTTTTACAATCACGTTGCCGAGCACAGCACAAGCGTCCGCAATGAAAACTGGTGCACCTCCAAAGATTTCTGCTACTGGGAACATCCGTTGACAGAGCTTGCGGGAAAGACACTGGGTATTGTCGGCCTGGGCAAAATAGGATCCGCGGTCGCAACCGTAGCCCTCGCCTTTGGCATGCGTGTCCTTGCCTGTAATCGCTCAACGCCCCCTCTCGTGCCGGAAGGCGTTGTTATGACAGATCTTGAATCAATTTTTCAGCAAAGCGATATTGTCAGCCTCCACTGTCCGTTGAACGAACAGAACCAAAGATTCGTCAACGCGGCCTTGCTCAGCCGGATGAAAAAGACCGCCTTTCTCATCAACACCAGCAGAGGCCCGCTGATCGATGAGGCGGCATTAGCGGACGCGCTGAACCAGGAGCGCATAGCAGGCGCCGGACTCGATGTCCTGACAAAGGAACCGCCTTCCCCTGACTGTCCCTTGCTCACAGCAAAGAACTGTTTCATCACCCCTCATATTGCGTGGGCGACTCGCAGCGCCCGGGAGCGCCTGATGCAAATCGCCGTCAACAACCTGAAGGCCTTCCTGCGAAACGACAAGGTCAACGTCATCAATTGAGGATACGTGATTAACGAAAGAACTTTTTTTTCAAGACCATCTAAATATGGAAAAGGAGACAAACCCGATGATTATTGCCATCCTTAAAAACGCCTGTGACCTCTACCATAAAAACTTCCTCGCGATTGTTTCAGTAACTGTCGCGATCTGGTTGCCACTGGACCTCTTGATCAGCTACATGGACTACTTTGTGTTTGATCCGGAGAACATTCGAATATCCTTTAAGTTTTCCCAATTTCTAGACAATTTTATTGGGATTATTGCAACGGCCGGGGTCATCTGGATCGGATACGCATCGAGTCGCGGAGAAAAACCCACGTTTAAGCAAGCGATGCGCATCGGGATTCACTCCTGGGGGCGGATGTGGTGGACTCGCTTATTGACAGGGCTCGCGCTTCTTTTAGGCTTCCTCCTTCTGATCTTTCCAGGACTTTACCTTCTGATCAGACTCACATTTATTGAACAGATTGCTGTCTGCGAGCGCCTGTCCGGTTCGGCGGCCATGCGCCGCAGCTTTGAAGTGAGCAAAGGACATTTTTGGACACTCTTCCTGCTGGGGGTGCTCTTTTTATTCATGCTCATCGGTATCATCGCCTGCACCATACTCCCCACCGTCTTCATCCCTGAACTCGACCATTGGCTGGTTGATGCTTCGACCTCCCTCTTTGCTGATCTCGTTGGCGCCTTCGGTACACTCTGTGTCGTCTCGGCGTATACTCTGTTCTCCGCAAGCGCAAAGCCCATCGCGGTTGAACCGATAGTTGAAACAGAAAATCCTTGTGTCCAGATGTCAGAGCCGGAACCGACGAGGGAATAACTTTTTTCTCACAGAGGCACAGAGAGCACAGAGGAGAATTAATTTTGACAGGATTGACTGGATTTATTGGATTGCTTGGCTCTGAATTCTAATCTTTTTAATCCTGTTCATCCTGTCAAAGAAACTTTTCGTGATTTTCGTGTGTTTCGTGGGCAGAAAATTGAAAGTAGAGACAAGATCGTTTTATGAAATCATCCAGACATATGCCCAAGAGAGAGAAACGGAAGCCAGGCACGCTTGCGAAGCTGTTTGTTGCTGTCTGGGGTGTCCTCTTCCTGTCTGGACTTGGATCCTTCATATTCCACAGCCCTTGGACCATTATTCCCATCAGCATCCTTGTGATCAGTCTTGTGATTGTGACGCTCCTCTCGCGGCGTAAATTCAAAAAGCTGCGCGAAATTCGGCGCGAGGAGAGTATCTGTACCTTTGCCCGTTCCATTCCCCTGCGCGACCTCGACACGTGGGTCGTACGCGCAACGTACGAAGAACTTGCGGATTATGTGGGAAATGACAAAGAGCCATTCCCGATCCAAGCCACAGACCGGCTGGAGGAGGACCTTGAAATTGATAGCGAAGACCTCTGCGATCTCTTTATTGAGATTGTGACCCGCTGCGAGCGCTCCCTTGATGACATGGAGAATAACCCCTATTTACCGAAGCTAAAGACCGTGGAAGACCTGATTCACGCCGTCATGTGGCAAAAACGGGAAGAAAAATAACACAGATTAACTCGTTTCTCGTAGAGGCATTCGGCCGTAATTTGCGCCTCCTAGCCATCCGATTCCAACCGTTTGGCCCACACATTGCATTGCATACATGTCTCCCGTGTGGCATCCGCCAGTTCATTCGGATAGGCTGAAAGCCAGAGCGCACGGTGCTCCAGCAGGGGCCTACCCCATTTCACTGGGATATGCTCGGGCATGCCCATTGGCATGATCCAGATGATTCGCGCTTTGTCATGTTTTAGCAATTCATCCAATATAGCGCGCTCACCGGGCGAGAAAAAGGTACTCACCACCACACCGTCCCACTCCTCAGTGAGAAACCGTTGCGCCTTTGCAATCTCTTGCTCTGTCGCTTTGCGCGACACGCGCAGCGCACGTTTAGGTGACGCTTTTAAAAGCTCCTGATTGCCCACATATGTGCTCGCTTTAATCGTGCCCCTCGGAATGCGCTTCAAGGCCAGGCGCTGCGGGTTGGCTTTGATATAGGCCTCCTTGATGGCAAGCTCCTCCGCCTCAAAACAAATCACATCGTAATAATTTGGTTGCCAAACAGAAGCGGGTTCTTTCCCGCTATAGCGGGAGTCAACCAGCAGGTTGCGCCGCCAAAGACGCGTCACCGCGCCTTTAAACATATTCATAATTTCGCCTAACGGCTTGACATTGCCCCTATCCAACCATACTAGCCCGTGAAAAT
>CAYWNP010000003.1:42871-44794 GCA_964459675.1 uncultured Akkermansia sp.
ATTTCGCCTAACGGCTTGACATTGCCCCTATCCAACCATACTAGCCCGTGAAAATGGTCGGGCATGACCTGAAAGGCCCCCAGCCGAACAAAAGGATAATGCTTGGGTATCTCGCGCCAGCATTGCTCAACAAGCTGACCCAGGGCATTGCATCGCATGAGAGCCTCGCCCTGCGCATCAAGCTCCACCGCGCCAAACAAAGGCCGGTGCATCTCTGTGCCCATGGTTACAAAGTACCAACCCTCCCGCGAATAATCCTTCCGCACCATGCGCAGTTTCTGCGACACGCTTGACGCGCGCCCCTCCACATAATCTACCCGCTCCAATAGAGCCATAGCACCCTCCAATTATTATTTTAACCCGCATCAACACGACCCATCATTGATACAAAGTAACAATAATTTAACAGAGCTTTTGGCAGGAGGCAAATGCTAATTAAGCATAATAAGGTGACCGGGTCGCATGAAGAGCTACCACTCGATTTACACACTAGAACGAGCACAATTCGCTTGTTTTTCAGAACGTAAGCAACCATAATCAAAAAATATTAATCGTTGTGCCACCATTGGCTAACCTTTAATAAAAGCTTTACCGAGAAAGGATGAGAAAAATGGAAGATTCACTTGCGATAAGTTGGGTAGGCATTATGGCCGCTCAGTTCATTTATGCACTGTTCACTCCGGCGATCATCTTTGTTGTTGCAATCAAGTTGTGGAACTGTGTTCCTAAATGGATATCCCTCTCGTTTGGGGCTTCCGCAGTATCCAGCATACTGCAATCGATTCCGACTATTTTGATGCAACTGAATCTCTTGCCTCCGCAACAATACTATACGATGATCGCGATTCCGCTCTCCATGATCAGCGGAATCGCACACATCCTCTTCGCAATCGCCCTTCTTGCGTTGGCAATCCGAGTCAGTAAAACACAGGCAGGACAACCGCCCGTTGACAATCAACCCGAGTATGCTATCCACTGAACACGCGTTTCCTACCAGACAAAGAAGAAAACTGATTTTTTCAAAGAAATGGAACATGAGAAACGTATAATAGAGTAAAGAGGGTGCTGGTTACCCTGTAACAACACAAAAGGAGTCACATATGAGAGCAGTCACGAAAGTCATCACATTCGGTTCAATCCTTGCAATCGCAGCAGTTGTCTATGCAGGCGAAGGGTTCAGCATGAAATGCAAAGCCAAAACCTGCGGATACGAAACAACGGTCACCTTTGGCGGTGGCATGGCTTTTTCTCAGCTGACTGGCTATTGCGTTAAGTGCAAGAAGTTCGTCTCCCTCCAGTGGACACTCGAAGGCAGTCCCCTACTGGATCCTAACGCCAAGAAGATCCCGCAGCCAAAGCCCCTCGGAGAAATCTGGGACAGCCAGAGCGGCAGGAAGCTCACCATCTTTGCCTGCCCCCACTGTACCGGACCGTTCGCTGAGATCAAGAAGCAAGAAGAGCTGAAACACTGCCCCTCCTGCAACAAACCTGAATTCGGAATAGACGAAACCAAGCCAATGATGGCCATTGACTGAAATGGTTTTTAGCATCCGACAGGCTCGAACCACACGAATAGGGATCATGGGGCGCTGTTACGTTTTGCTTGTAGGAGCTTTAGCGTCTGTGAAATGATTTGGGAAGCATCATGAATACGATGAAAAAACTCGGAGTATTATTGATCTTTGTCCTGTGTGGCTGCGTGTCTCACCAGACCGCATCCATCAGCGTCACAGCCAAAATTACTGCGTGTTATCCCCAAGCGATGAATGAGGATTACACGGATGGTGGCTGGGCCGCGTATGACGCGGTGGTCTTTCAGATTATCTCCCCTGCCCAATGGCAAGGAACGAATCTGATCATCTACTGTTTTTCAGGCGATACCAATATCATTTTCAGGACGGTTGGCGATGTTTTCCAGTTTCA
>CAYWNP010000004.1:0-42795 GCA_964459675.1 uncultured Akkermansia sp.
AACCTAAAGCAGGGAAGACCCACCGTCTGCTCTTCTCGGGTGACCTCGGGCAACCAAACCAACCCATTCTTCAGAAATTTGATTTTCCACAGGGCGCGGATACGCTCTTGATCGAGAGTACCTACGCAGACCGTGATCATCCCTCGGCCGAAGATGTAAAGGGACGTCTCAAAGGATTTATTGACGATATCCATCAGCAACGTTCACGCCTATTGATCCCAGCCTTCAGTGTCGGACGTACACAAGCGATTCTCTACTATCTGAATCGCTTGTGGGAGGAAAAGCGCATCCCCCTGACCACCGTCTATGTGGACAGCCCGCTTTCCTTTGCAGCCACCAAGATTTATACAAAGCACCGTGAGTGCTATAACGACGAAGCCTCGGATATTCTGCGTCAAGGCATTGACCCTATGCGTTTCCCAGGCCTGCGTTTTATTGAAACGCCTGACGAGTCGAAAGCACTCAACGACATCCATGAGCCTCATATCATCATCGCAGCCTCAGGGATGTGCGAAGGTGGACGCGTCCTGCACCATCTCCAACGCACCGTAGGCGACCCCCGGAACATCATTCTGATTGTGGGCTTCCAAGCGGAAAACACCTTAGGGCGCCGGATCGTGGACCGTGTATCGCCTTTAAGAATCCTCGGTGATGAATTTGAATTACGTGCCCGTGTACACACTATTAACGCCCTCTCCGCACATGCAGACCGTACCGCATTAATGGAATGGTTCGATGGCGTCAAAGGCAACCTCAAAAATGTTTTTGCCATTCATGGTGAACCTGAAAAGGTCAATGCGATGTGCGAACTGGTCAAACAACACGGCGTAAGCAACGTCGTCGCGCCGATTCCAGGACAAGTTTTTGATTTAAACTAACACCCAACAAAAGGAACAACAAAATGGACGAACAGATCAAGGCAAAGCTCGAAGAACTACGGAAGATGTTACAGGCAGACGGCGGAGATGCTGAACTTATTGAGATCGCAGGAAAGACCGTTAAGCTGCGTCTGCGCGGGGCCTGTGGCTGTTGCCCGCACGCGACCATGACACTCAAACAGGGAATTGAACGCAGCCTTCGCGAAAGTATCGACCCGGAGATCGTGGTCGAACGCGTCATGTAAACGTGATTTAAACAATACAAAAAAAAGGGGGATATTAATATGCACAAGTCAAAAATCGTCATGGCTCTATTCGTGGCCATCACCTGCGTTACAACCGCACTCCAGGCCGCCACACTCAAACTGGCTCCGTTCTATACCGACAGTATGGTCTTTCAACGTGAAAAACCAATTGTCGTCCTTGGCGTTGCTGATGCCAATGCCACCATCGAAGGCTCGTTTATGGGTGGAACCGCGAAGGCACAGGCTGACGCAAATGGCTTGTTCAAGCTGGTGCTCCCTGCCAAGGAGGCCTCGAGTCAAGGAGCTGTCGCCACCATCACGTCTGGCGACACCAAAATCATATTGAATGACGTACTCGTGGGCGATGTCTGGTTCTGCTCGGGTCAGTCAAACATGGAGTGGACCATGAACGGCTGTGGTGCGCTCGGGCAAGATGATGTGAAGAGTGCGAACTATCCGCTGATCCGCCGCATCAAGTTTCCCCACGAAACCGCGGTTGACCCTGTTCCCTATATGAACATGAAGGTCTCCGGTCCATGGGCAGCAGCTACTGCCGCCACAGTCGGCAACTGGACCGCCGTTGGTTTTTACTTTGCTAAAAACATTCATGCTAGCAGCAAGATCCCGATCGGTATACTCGATTGCAACTGGGGCGGAACCAAGATCGAACCATGGACGCCTGGAGATGCGTTCAGCAACTTCCCTGCTCTCGCCAATGATCTTAAGACGATTCAGGGCCGTCACGAACTTGTCAAAAAGAATGCCGAGGCTGAAAAGGACTATCAAGCAAAGCTCGCTGCCGCAACCCCTGAAGAGCGCAAGAAAATGCGTAAACCCGGTATGCCCTGGGGTAGTGGCGCTCCAACGGCGATTTATAATTCAATGGTCGATGGCATGACACCCATGGCGATCAAAGGTGCAATCTGGTACCAAGGATGCTCGAATGCCGGAGACCCTTTGTATGACAAGCACATGGAGGCTCTCGTCTCCGGCTGGCGCACGAAATGGGGATATGAGTTTCCCTTCTACTTCGTGCAGCTTGCAAATTTCCAGGACGCCAGCACTGATCCCTCCAACGTCGGCTGGGGCAATGTGCGTAATCTTCAACTCAACGCCTTCCACGCTATTCCTTCCTGTGGTATGGCAGTGATCATTGACATCGGAGATGCAAAGAATATCCATCCCCAAAACAAGTTTGATGTGGGCGATCGCCTTTCACGTTGGGCAATGCGTGACCTCTATGGCTCAAAAGAGACCGTCGTTTCCGGTCCCATTTACAAAGCAATGAAGCTCTCTGAAAAGAAAGCCATTATCTCGTTCGACTATGTCTCGGCTACTGACAAGCGCCAGGCCCTGATGGTCGGCAAAAAAGATGGCAAAGCCCCTACAAGTGAAGTCACGGACGGGAAGCTGGAAGGTTTTGCCGTTCAGGACAAGGATGGAAAGTGGAGTTGGGCGAATGCGGTCATCGAAGGCTCAACCGTCGTGGTTACGCATCCAGAAGGCAAAGAACCCACAAATGTCCGCTATGCTTTCCAGAGCAACCCCAAAGCTAACCTCTACAACAAAGAGGGCTTGCCAGCGTCACCCTTTACAACCGAGAAGTAGACTGACTACTTGCCCATGTCAAACAGCTTCAGGCAACGCCTGAAGTCTGCTGGCAATGGGCTATGTGCTTTCAGCGTCTTGCCGAGCATCATGGGATGCGGCAGCTCAATTTCACAGGCGTGAAGCATTTGGCGTGGGATTGTCAGGAGGCGTGGATCGCGAGCATACTTGACACCATGGTCGCGGTCTCCAAGGACGGGATGACGTATCGACGCGAGATGGCGCCGAATCTGATGCGTGCGTCCCGTCTCAATACGAATCTTTAGAAAGGTCGCATCCTTTGAAATCGCCTGACGTGTCAGATGGCTGACCGCACGGTCGCCATCCAGTTCTTGGTCAATGGTGCTTTGCCCCTTGTCCATAGAGCCCCAGACAATCGCCTGATAGAGCTTGGTCACGCGGCGTGTCTTCCAAATCGCGATAGCCTCCTCACACGCCACGCGAGTCTTTGCGAAGAGCATGCACCCTGTGGTATCACGATCCAAACGATGAACGGCCTGCAGAACACTATTCCCCGTCTGAGTCCGAAGCAACTCCTCAGCACTGCCATCACCCACGGAGAGCAACCCTGCGGGCTTGTCAATCACTAGATAAAAATCATCTTCTATCAACGTACGGAGCTTAACGGGTTCTTTCTTCGTTTGCGTTGTCGCTGCTACACTTTGATTAGGAACCTCCACCGTATCCCCTTGATGCAGTTCATGGTGCGCCATCCAGATGCAGCGGCGATTCACCCAGATCCGCCGATCATCCATCAGGTTTTTGGCAACCCGTTTGGAAATAGAGAGCTTTTGCGAGAGAAAATCCTGCAAGCGCTTGCCTGCATCAAGTTTAGAGACCACATACGTTGTCACGGCTGGACGTTTTTCATTCATAGATGGTCGTAAGTGTAACAGACCCCCTGAACAAACTCAAGTGCCTACCGATTACTTCCGAAAGCTTGAAAAACCAGAACCGTGCCCCCTGAGGGAATCACGCGGATGAATGCACCCGTGGCGACGTTGAGTGTCGCGGTCGCCCAGCGCGTCAACGCAAGGTCTCGAACGGGATAGTGAACGCCTTCAACTGTCAGCCGTACTTGTGGATCACAGGCAATGAATGAGACGGGGTGTTGAGGAGCAGAGGGCAAGGTAGCCTCTGTTGAAACGGGTGTGACAAGACACGCGTCTGTCACCATACTCACCGTTGCCTCGCGAGAGAAATCGGCAAGCAAGGAAATATTCCCAAGTGTATGGTCCTCGCGTTTCCCCGTGGCCCCTAGAATCACAAGCTCCGTCCACCCTTTTTCAACACAATAACGAAAAGCCTTTTGCAAATCGTTTGTCTCTTGACAGGTGCTCGTCACACAAATGTCAGACCATCTCTTCCGGGCATCATCGGAGAGGCTGTCCCCATCGCCAACAATCGCGACAGGCGAAAACGTGAAATCGTCAACGAGCCTGTTGGCTGCACCATCACAACAAACAATGCGAGAAGCCTCGCGCAAGGCTCGAAGTGGGATCGCATGCGTGGGAAAAAGCCCGTTGGCTAAAATGATTGTGGTGGTATTCATGATGCTTCACAGTACACAAAAAAAACGGCGGATAAAAGCCTAAACTTTTACCCGCCGCCAGGGAGGACATATATATTTATCCTGTGTTCTTCAGGGGGGAAACCTGTGTTTGAAACGGGGGAGGCTTCAAACAACAGAACACATCCAAGACTCTTTCAAGTTCTTGAATGGCGATATTATAGTAAAGATAGGCGCGTCCTGTCAATTCCTCTTCGATAAAATTATTCTTTTTTCTATACTAAGCGTATCCTTGCATGATGACGTCCTGTGTGAGATAATATTTCCTTTTTCATGTAGGTTTAATTATGGATACAGTTGATTTATCATGTTCAAAGTTACTTCGTCCGCATATCCACCCCGAGGGATGGCGTTTCGTGGTGATCTCTGCGTTACTCGTCCTAGCGATTCAAGGGGGCGCGACATGGTACGGTTATGGAGTTTGGGTCATTATTTTATGGTTGCTTCCTTTTGCAGTCGCACTCTTCTTCAGGGATCCTGAACGTGTGCCCCCTCGCGACCCCCTCGCGATTGTCAGTCCCGCCGACGGCACGGTCTCCATGCTCGCCGAGGTTCCTATCCCCGCGACACTCGGACTCAACCCCAGCCCCGTAGTCTGGCGCGTCAGCATCTTTATGAGCGTCTTTAATGTCCATGTCAATCGCATGCCTGCTGGCGGGACAATCCTCAAAACACATTATATCCCCGGATCCTTTCTAAATGCCTCACTCGACAAGGCGAGCGAAGAAAATGAGCGCCACCTCTATCTGATGAAAACGACAAATGGTGCGACGCTGGCCTTTGTTCAAATTGCAGGACTTGTTGCCCGACGCATCCTCTGTCTCGTCAAGGAGGGCCAGTGCCTGGAGCGGGCCGAACGCTTTGGCCTCATCCGCTTTGGCAGCCGACTGGATGTCTACCTCCCCCCAGGCGTTGAACCGAGTGTCCGCGTCGGACAGACCATGGTTGCTGGCGAGACGCCTATTGCCTACTTTAGGGCTTAGCCATCAACCTACTATGAGACTCTCCTGAAGGATCACTTATGAGCAAATTTCGCTTTCGCAAGAAAAAACAGAAACTCCCTCGCTTTCCACGTCAGATCCCTGTCCGTGCGATGCTTCCCAACCTCATCACATTGATGGCGGCTGCTAGCGGTATCACCTCGATTCGCTTTAGTTGTGAAGGTCAATGGCGTTTTGCAGTCATCGCCATCACCATCGCCTGTTTTTTAGATTTTCTGGATGGCCGCATGGCTCGGATGTTGAAAGTAACCTCTAAGCTAGGTGAGCAACTGGACTCCCTTTCTGATTTTGTCAGCTTCGGCGTGGCCCCGGCTATCTTCACCTATTTCTGGATCATGGAAGTGCTGCCTAAGGAAAGCACCCTCTATCACATTCGCGGTGTTTTCTGGGCCTTCGCCCTCTTCTATGCGCTCTGCTGTGCCTTCCGCCTCGCCCGTTTCAATATCATGATTGACGATGGTCCGGCACAACCCTATTGGAAACACTTCTTTACAGGCCTGCCCTCGCCTGGGGCAGCAGGACTCGTGCTTACCCCAGTTATCCTCGACCTTCACTTTGATTCCAGACTGCTTCAGTCTCCATGGACGGGAAGCGCAATGTTGATTCTCTGCGGCATTCTCATGGCCAGCCGCGCCCCGACCCTCTCGATGAAGAAGCTGCACATCAGTGCGCGTTACCAGATCCCTGTCGCGGTCTGCGTGATCTTCGTGATTGGAATGCTCGTCTCGCACTCCTGGATCACGCTAGGCACGATCGGTATATGTTACCTGATCTCCATCCCCGTCTGCGGCATGATCTTTTTACGGTTGCGTGCATCCCACGAACAGCGCGCACCGCAACAGCAAACCCCTTTCATCAGTGCAACTCCTGAACCCGGCAAACAAACTTAAAAAGCGTGTTCACTCACCATGATCACCCAGACAGAGGCTATTGCGCTTCAGATACGCCCATGGTCCAAAACCTCGCATATTGTCACTTGGTTGACTCCTGATCATGGACGCATCACCACCTCCATCAAGGGTGCCTGCCGTCCCAAAAGCCCCTTTCTCGGACAATACGACCTCTTCTACACCTGTCATCTCCTCTTCTACACGCGCGAACATGATGGGGTGCATATTGCCAAAGAGTGCGAACCGCACCATCGGCGCGATCCATTGCGCGAAAACTGGCGAGCTGCAGCTCTTGCAAGCTATCTGGTCGAATTGACAGCACGCGCCCTTCCTCCGCGTGAGCCACATGCAGATATCTACAAACATCTCGGACAGACCCTGGATTATCTGACGACACACACTGACGCCCCCTTGCTGGAGTGCATGATTCGTTATGAACTACACCTGCTCTTTTTTTTAGGCGTACTCCCCGATCTTTCCCCCTGCGAGACCTGCCACACCCCTCCCCCCGAGTGGTTCTCCTTTTCGCTGGCAACCGGCCGTCTACGCTGTCAGCACGATCATTCCCCCCATGCCGCCGAGAACCTCATATCCATCCATCCACCCATCCAGGAAGCCTTCACACAATTGCGTAACAAGCTCATTTCCGGACGTTACCCCCTTCACCTTGAACCGAGTCCGACAAAGAAAAAGGAAGAAAAATCAAAACTTCCGCTTGGATTATCCAGATTTCTTGGTATATTTATCACTTGCCATCTCGATATTCCCGCGGCGGTTCGCAGGGTAACCCTTGAGATGATCGAAACAACACCGACGCAATAGTTTGCGTTACAGGAGACTCAACAACCATGAAAAGTTCACCGCTGTTTTGCACTGCGATCGCTGTCGCACTCGTCACCGCATCCGGTTGCAAGAAACAGGATAAGGCAACTGCACCTGATCAAACGACTCCTCCAGCTCAAACCACAAAAGCTCCTGTCGCGAACCAAGCGCCGAAAGATCCGAACGAAGTCATGGCTTCTGTCAATGACACAAAGTATCTCCGCAAGGATGTCGACGCCATCGTCAACAAGGTGATGAGCTCCCAGAACATCCCTGCTGAACAGCAAGTTGAAGCCCGTAACTTTTTTGAACAGCGTGTCGTCTCCAGCATGATCATGCGCGCGTTGATCCTGGCGGAAGTCACGAAAGCCGGCACGAAGATCACTGACGAGGACCGCAAAAAACAGACCGAACGTCTGGAAGGCATGCTCAAGTCCCGCAACATGACGATCGAACAATACTTCAAGGACTCCCCTCTTGGCGAAGTTGAAGCTCGCAAGGAGTTTGACGAAGGCATCATGATTGACAAGTTTCTTGAAGCGAAGATCATGACTGGCATAGCCGTCACAGATGAGGAAGTCAAAAAGATTCTTGATGATGTGACGCGTGCAAACGCTGAAGTCACGGAAGCCAACAAGGGACTCGGAGATAGCAACAAGGCCAAGCGTGAGAAAATTGTGGCATTGAAGAAGCAGATCACCGAAGGTGGAGACTTCGCAGCACTCGCCAAAGAGAACTCTGACTGCCCCAGCAAGGAGAAGGGCGGCGACCTCGGCACCTTCCAACGCGGCCAGATGGTCAAGGCCTTTGAAGAGGCGGCCTTCACACAGCCTATCGGTCAAGTGGGTGGCGTCGTTGAGACTGATTTCGGTTATCACCTGATCAAGGTCACCGCCCGCACCCCAGCAGTTGAAGCCAAGGGCGATACCCCTGCTCAACCTGAAACCGTCTCGGCTTCACACATCCTGATCGCACGTGAACGCGAAAAACAGCCCCGCCCCGTTCCTGTTGTCGATGAAGTCAAGGAACAGCTGAAGCGTCAGAAGTCACAGGAAGCGATTCAGAAGTACATCGGGGAACTCAAGGCCGCAGCAAAGATCACCACGCCTGCCTTCCCGGATATGCAGCTGTAATCACAGTCGCTACATATGAACAAAAGAGGCGCACATTCAGTTGTGCGTCTCTTTTTTATTGGGGTCAGGGTTTCCGCCTTCGCGAATACGGCTACGGCGGACAGGCAGGGTTCAGGAAAAACTTTGTCGCAAAAGGTCGCAACTTCACTTTTGGAGGGACGCGCTCTGTCGCGTCCGGCCACTAGCCAGCGTTTGGAGTCCCGCCTTCAGGCGGAAGCAAAGATGCACGGTCGTTAAAATTCCGCCTAAAGGTGGTACTCCGAACAATTTCACCCAGCATCTCTTAAGAGACCTCAAGCGACACTGCCCACAAGCACACCCTTGTCAATCGCACGCACGGTAAAGGTCTGCAAGGTCTTGCGAGCGTTCGCAGTGAGCCCCTGAACAATACACGGTAGGTATTCCGCACTCCAGCCATAGGCTAGGCCTGTGCGGTCGATACGTTCAACAAGGAAGGTGACCTCTCGGCACAGGAAGCGATTCAGATAGACGACACGTTGCTGTTCAGCGATCTCACCCAGTATTCTGGCGCGCCGCTTGCGCTCCGCGACTGGAACCTGTTGTTCCATCTCTGTAGCAGGCGTCCCCGGACGTTCGCTGTAGGGAAAGACATGGACATTGGCAAAGGGAAAGTCTCGCAAGAACTGGCATGTTTGCTCAAAATCTTCTAGGGTCTCGCCGGGGAATCCTGCAATCAGATCCGTGCCAACAGCAAGGCCGGGTATGGCTTCAAAGGCTTTATTGAGGCTTTGACGGATCGCTGAAATCGTGTATCTACGCCTCATATTCTTCAGTGTCGTGTCAGAACCGCTTTGAATCGGGAGATGGAGAAAACGGCACATGCGTGCCTCTGCAACCATCAGTGCAACCAAGGATTCTTCGATGTTACCAGGTTCGATCGAGCCAAGGCGAAGACGCCCCAGCCCCGGCACGCTCAGCACTGCCTGCAACAGATCAACGAGATTACGCCCTTCATCCGCATAGCAGGCCGTATTACAGCCTGTGATCACCAGTTCCTGAAAACCTGCCTCACAATAAGCTCGTGCCTCTGCAAGACATTCCGACAGAGGCCGACTACGGGGTTCCCCCCTCGCATGAGGAACAATACAATACGCACACCGAAAATTGCAACCATCTTGTACTTTCAGTGTCGCCCGCTGCGTCGAAAGCCGAGGTGCCCGTTTAGGGGCTGCCTCGCCCTGGCGAGGGGCTCCCCCATTCGCGCATTCGCGCATTCCCGCATTCGCGCATTTCTCCCCCACCAGCCGTACCATCTCCTCTTTCTGGTCACGACTGATAAAGAGGTCCACGACATCCGCCAAGGCAGGGCGATCACACGTCTCCACAGCGCAACCCGCCAGCACGATGAACGCCTTCGGCTGCGTCACGCGCAGATGACGGAGTGTTTTCAGGCATTCATTCTCTGCCTTCTGCGTCACTGTGCAGGAGTAGAGAAGCATGACATCCGCTTCACTGCCAAAGGGAACACGTTCAAAACCAGCGTCCTCAAACTGACTGATCCAATTCGCCCCCTCGGCTTGATTGAGACGGCAACCAAATATTTTAAATGCAAATGTCATTAAAAATGTCCACCTGTTTGTGCTGCAGAAATACTTTTTCGCGAAGATCGCTCATGTAGTATTCCGCAAACAGCACTACACGACTTAGCGTTTGGAGTCCCGCCTTTAGGCGGAAGCAAATATGTACGGCCTTTAAAATTCCGCCTAAAGGCGGTACTCCAAACAACTTCACCCAGCATCTCTTGAGCCAGCTCAGGGGCTTGCACGAGATAAGCCCCGGCTGTATCCAGCCGCTTGCGGGGTCCGGCAGCTGCCGGACGTGCAAGCACCTAATAGCGTTCTTAGCGAAAAGCATTCTCAAAAAAAAGGGACTACAGTACCGAAGTTCCGTAGTCCCCTTTTGATTCGCGAAGATGGATCCTTAGTACTGAACAACCGCCATCGGCTGTCCCTTGGCCACATGGCTTCCATGCGCGACCAGGAACTTGACGACCTTCAGCGGCTTGTCTGCCTTGATCTGGTTGAAGAGCTTCATCGCTTCAACGATGCAAAGCGGTTCGCCAGCTTTCAAGGAGGCGCCTTCTTCTGCAAGGTTCGGCTTGCCAGGTCCAGCGGTACGGAAGAACGTGCCATTGAGTGGCGCATTGATCGTGGGGCCGGCAACAACCTCATCCTTCTTCTCTTGAGCGGGAGCTGCGGCAGGAGCCGAAGCAGCGGCCACAGGAGCGGCGGTCATAGCAGGAATGTCCATCGGCATGCTGCCGGCAGCAAAGCCCAGACGGCTTGCGAGACCCGCGACCAACTTTCCAATCTCAGCAAACTTGAGGGTATCGTCTTCAACCTTCACTGCTGCAGGAGCGGGGGCTGGAGCAGGCGCTGCGGCCTTCTTGTTTTCCAGATCAGCGGGAATCGCATCGCGCTGATCAGCAGGCTGTGCACGCCACTTGAAGTAGCCGAGGGCAACTTCTGGGAACATGCAATAGGAGATGATGTCCTCTTCCTTCTGAATCAGTTTGGGGTCCAATTCCTTGGCTGCAGAAGCAAGGCCAGGCTTGAGCAGATCCGCTGGACGGCAGGTGATCGGCTTTTCGCCATTCAAAATCTTCTTGGCAATCTTCTGATCCAGAGGTGCGGGCGAACGGCCATAGAGACCCTTCACATAATCACGCGTCTCTTGGGTCACCATCTCATAGCGCTTACCGGCCAGAACGTTGAGCACAGCCTGAACACCAACAATCTGGCTGGTCGGGGTCACAAGAGGAGGATAACCCATATCCGCGCGGGTCTTCGGCAACTCTTCCAAGACTTCCGGCAGACGGTCTAGAGCGCCCTGCTGCTGGAGCTGGGAACGCAGGTTCGAGATCATGCCACCCGGAATATGATGTTCGAGCACATCTGCATCCACAAGCTCGCCCAAGCCTGTCGCGGGTTCGCGATGCTTCTTGAGCGCCCTGAAATGAGCATTCGACTTCGAGACGTTCTTGTGATCAATGTTCGTGTCATACCCTTCGGCTTCCAACATGGCGACCAAGGTTTCGGTCGGAGGCTGCGAGGAGAAACCTGACATCGTCGAGACGCAGGTATCAATCGCACCTGCGCCCGCCTTGACAGCCGACATATACATTGCAACCGCCATGCCACTGGTCATGTGAGAATGAACTTGGATCGGAACCTTCACGTTCTTCGTCAAGGCGGAGATCAGTTCCGTTGCCGCTGCCGGTGTCAGGATGCCTGCCATGTCCTTAATACAAATGGTGTCAACGCCCATGGAGACCTGCTCCTTGGCCAGCTCAACAAACTTCTGGACCGTATGAACAGGGCTGTAGGTGTAGCTGATCGTTCCCTGTGCATGTCCACCATACTTTTTCACGGACCTCGTCGCCTTCTCAAGGTTACGACTGTCATTCAGGGCATCAAAGATACGGAAGATATCCATCCCGTTTTCACAGGCGAGTGCAATCAAGCGCTCCAAAATGTCATCGGGATAGTGCTTATAGCCTAACCCGTTCTGTCCACGCAGCAACATCTGAAGGGGCGTCTTCTTGGCAACCGATTTAATCTGACGCAGACGTTCCCATGGGTTTTCACGCAAAAAGCGAAGACAGACGTCAAAGGTGGCCCCGCCCCAGCACTCGAGCGAATAATAGCCGACATTATCAACTTCCTCAGCAATCGCGAGGATGTCATCCGTACGCATACGCGTCGCCCAGAGCGACTGATGTGCATCACGCAACGTGGTGTCTGTTATCCTTATCTTTGGTTTCGCCTTAGAAACCGCCTTCTTTTCGTCCATTTTCTTTACCATAGATAGTTCTCTCCTTTAAGAGGCCGTTAAGTATGCCATTTTTTACGCTCTTTTTCAACCCCGTTTCATATATTTTCACGTTTTTTTAGCGTTGTTTGATTGTCTACAAAAAGACTGATTTATCTCGCACAAAGCCACGAAGCCACAAAGGAATTCAAGAAACTAAGAGTATTTGTCTTCTTTGTACCCTCTCTGCCTGTCCGCCGTAGCCTTGGCGTAGGCGGATGCCTTTGTGCGATACAGTTACACCGTCGTTTGCTTGTGACGTGGTCTCGCCATAGGGGTTACCCAAAAACAGACTAAAATTAACTTTTTTTCAGCTCGACTGTCTTTCAGAAAAATGGCATCCTATCGTCCCGACTGTCAGTATTGTTTACTCTAACAGCTTGATTATGCCAAAAATGGTTATTCACAAACGAAAGGTTTGAAAAATATGCAACGCACGGATATCAAAAAGGTACTCATCATTGGTTCAGGGCCTATTGTTATTGGGCAAGCCTGCGAATTTGACTACTCAGGAACACAAGCCTGTAAAGCGTTGCGAAAACTTGGATACAAAATTGTATTGGTCAATTCAAACCCAGCCACCATCATGACAGATCCCGTCATGGCAGATGCGACCTACATTGAACCGCTCAACATCGAGCGTCTTGAACAAATCATTGCTGCCGAGCGTCCAGATGCCCTACTCCCGAACCTCGGAGGCCAAACAGGGCTCAACATGGCCTTCGCTCTGAATAGAGCAGGAATCTTAGAAAAGTATGGCGTACAGGTCATCGGCGTGAACCTCGGAGCCATCGAGCGTGGTGAAGACCGCCAAATCTTTAAGCAGATGATGCAGGATATCGGGATCGACACCCCCAAGTCCGGGATTGCCAATACCTTGGATCAAGCTGAGGCCATTGCCACTGAGATCGGCTTCCCGCTGGTCATCCGTCCCGCCTACACCATGGGCGGTGCCGGTGGCGGCTTCGCGTACAACATGGAAGAACTGCGTTCGATCGCCGCAGGCGGCCTTGAACTCTCCCTCACCCATCAGATTTTGGTGGAAGAGTCTATTTTAGGCTGGGAGGAGCTGGAATATGAAGTGGTCCGCGACAGCAAGAACCAGCTCATCTGCGTCTGCACCATTGAAAACATTGACCCCGTGGGCGTCCACACCGGCGACTCCTTCTGTTCCGCCCCCATGCTGACCATTGACAAAGAGCTCATGAAGCGTATGGAGAAGATGGCCTTCAAGATCATCGAAACCATCGGCGTCATTGGTGGCACCAATGTTCAGTTCGCGCACAACCCCGAAACAGGTCGTGTGGTCATCATCGAGATCAACCCACGTACCTCTCGCTCCTCGGCGTTGGCCTCCAAGGCGACGGGCTTCCCGATCGCCCTGGTCTCCGCTCAGCTCGCGAGCGGTATCACCATGGATGAGATCCCCTACTGGCGTGACGGGACACTTGAAAAGTACACCCCCTCCGGCGACTATGTAGTACTGAAATTCGCCCGCTGGGCCTTTGAGAAATTCCGTGGCGTCGAAGACCGTATCGGCACGCAGATGAAGGCCGTCGGTGAGGTCATGTCCATTGGCAAGAACTACAAGGAGACCTTCCAGAAGGCGATTCGCGGACTCGAGTGTGGCCGTCACGGACTCGGTTTTGCGAAAGATTTTAATAGCAAGAGCCTTTCCGACCTCCTCGAAATGCTCCGCACGCCCTGTAGCGAGACCCACTTTATCATGTACGAGGCACTCCGTAAGGGGGCAACGGATAAGCAGATCTTTGATGCCTGCTTTATCAAGGCCTACTTTGTACAGCAGATGCGCGAACTCGTCCAGCTCGAAGAGAAACTCCTCACGTTCAAGGGCAAGCTCCCTACCGATGACCTGCTGATCCAGGCCAAGAAGGATGGCTTCTCCGACAAGTATCTCGCCAAACTCCTCGCCATTAAGGAGAAGACCATCCGCGAACAGCGCGAGAAGCTCGGTGTCATTGAAGGGTGGCATGCCGTGCCCGTCAGCGGTGTTGAAAACAAGGAGTACTACTACTCTTCTTACAATGCGCCCGATTCCCTCACCATCAAGCCCAACCCCAAGAAGGTCCTGATCCTCGGGGGCGGACCCAACCGCATCGGCCAAGGCATTGAATTCGACTACTGCTGCGTTCATGCGACCTTCGCCTTGCGTGAGATGGGTTATGAAACTGTCATGATCAACTGCAACCCCGAGACCGTCTCGACCGACTATGACACCTCCGACCGGCTCTATTTTGAACCCCTCACGGTAGAGGATGTCCTCCAGATCTATCGTAAGGAAAAGCCCATGGGCGTGATTGTCCAATTTGGCGGACAGACCCCGCTCAACATTGCACGCGAACTCGCTGAAGCAGGCGTCAACATCCTCGGCACCCCGATTGACTCGATTGACATTGCCGAAGACCGCGACCTCTTCCGCCACATGATGGAGCGCCTCAATATCCCGATGCCGGAGTCCGGCATGGCCACGACCATTGAGCAGGCCATCGAGATTGCAGGCCGCATTAAATACCCCTTGATGATCCGCCCCTCCTTCGTCCTCGGTGGACGCGGCATGGAGGTCATCTATGACGAAAAGCAACTTCGCGAGTATGTCGCTCGGGCCGTAGGCGTCACACCTGACCGTCCCCTACTCCTCGACCGGTTCCTTCGCGATGCCCTCGAATGCGAAGCGGATGCGATCTCAGACGGCAAGGATGTCTTCATTCCCGCAGTCATGGAGCACATCGAGCTCGCAGGTGTCCACTCCGGCGACTCCGCATGCGTCCTGCCTCCTGTGAATATCTCCAAGGAGCACCTGGCGACGATTCAGGAGTACACCCAGAAGATCGCCAAGGAACTCAAGGTCTGCGGCCTGATGAACATGCAGTATGCAATTGAGGATGGTAAAGTCTACGTACTCGAAGCCAATCCGCGTGCCTCGCGTACGGTGCCGCTCGTCTCCAAGGTCTGCGCGATCTCCATGGCCAATGCGGCGACGCGCCTCATGATGGGCCAGCAGATGAGCGACTGCAAACTCGTCCACAAGAAGATCCCTTACTACGGAGCCAAAGAGGCAGTCTTCCCCTTCGACAAGTTCCCGAACGTGGATCCGGTCCTCGGGCCCGAGATGCGTTCCACGGGCGAAGTGCTCGGCATGGGCAAGAGTTTCGGCACCGCCTTCTACAAATCGCAAGAGGCAGCCAACGCCAAACTCCCCTGCGAAGGCGCTGTACTGGTCAGCCTCTCGGACAAACCCTCGCAAGCGGCATCAACCTGCAAAGAGTTCGCTGACCTCGGATTCAAGCTCTATGCCACACGCGGAACAGCGGACTACCTCAGCAAGCACGGTGTCATCGTTGAGGTTGTCGGAAAGATTGGCGAAGCCCGTCCAAACGTCCTCGACATGATCGTGAACAAGCAAGTGCAACTGGTGATTAATACACCCAGTGCACGCCGCGACGCGATCAAGGACGATGCCTCCATCCGCAAGGCAGCGCTCAAATACAAGATCCCCTACATGACGACCCTGGCGGCGGCCCACGCCTCCGCACTCGGGATCGCCGCCGCCCGCAAGGACGCCGGCGCCGTCAAATCCATACAGGCCTATCATGCGGAACTCAAGTAGCAACATGGCAAAAAAATGACAAGCACGGATATCCGTGCTTGTCATCTCACCGTCTCTTTGCTAATTTAACGCAACCTTTTTGGCCAGCTTAGCTCAGTTGGTAGAGCACTTGATTTGTAATCATGAGGTCATCGGTTCGAACCCGATAGCTGGCTCCAGTCGAATACGCACAAAAACTCCTGCTTTACAGGGGTTTTTTGCTTTTTTAAGGTCTCTTGCGCTAGATCACGCTTTTTCTCTAAAAACCTTGATTTGATCTCTTTTGAGGGCTTTTTTGTCACCAATTTGTCAACAATCTGTCAACAGCGCCTTCGGCCACGACAGAGCGTGGCCCTCCAAAAGTAGCACTGTCACACTGGAGGGACGCGCTCTGTCGCGTCCGCTCACACGTTTTGTCCACGACGGAGCGTGGCCCTCCAAAAGTAGCACTGTCACACTGGAGGGACGCGCTCTGTCGCGTCCGCGCACTAATCAGTCGTGCCACATTAAGCTATTCAACTCTCCTTGAAAGGGCCACTCCGTGGGATCACTGCATAAATTCGCGCGCATCGGATTATTACGGACATATTCCCACTTTTCACTGTAACTTTCGCCTCTCCTGAGCTGTGTATCCCAGAATGATTTTTGCCAAATGGGTTGCTCGTCAAGACGCGGCCAATGGCGGGACGCCTCTGATTTCCAAAAGTGAACCCACCTCTCCAGTGATGGGGCATCAAGGCTATTCGGTGCACAAAAAAGATGGATATGATCTGGCATGAGAACGTAACGCCCAACATGCCATGCGTTTGCCATATGCCATGACAACTTCAGAAGGTCATGAACGTCTGGCTTGTTAAAGATGGGCAGCCGGTTGTAGGAACAAACCGTTAAGAATACAATGGGGGAACGGTTGTTGACCGAAAGAATAGGATGATGAGCAGGTGTTTTTCGAGAAGCCTGAAGGGACGTACTTTGTCGCGCGCCTTCATACACATCGGCCACGACAGAGCGTGGCCCTCCAAAAGAGGCGCTTTCGCACTGGAGGGACGCGCTCTGTCGCGTCCGTTCACTTGTATCGGCCACGACGGAGCGTGGCCCTCTAGACTCCTTGCCATTCAACAGCGCCATCATTTCGCAACAGGAGTCTCTTTCTTGACATCCAGCTCCTTGATCGTGATATTCTTGAAGACGAACTGGCCACCCTGGGGCACTTCAGCTTGCAGGCAGAGATAGCCCGTTGCAGGTTCAATCTTGTCACACGACCAGGCCTTCTCGCCGTTGAACTCAAGCTCGGCAGTCTTGCCTTTGACGGTCAGCTTGAAATGGTTCCACTCGTCCTTTTTGAAGAGACTTGCGGCTTTGGTCTTGTCCGCGCCGGTAATCGCACCTTCCTGTCCTTTGCGCAGGTTCACCTGATGCTTCTTGGGCCAGGCGACTTTTTCCCCTGGCAACTCACACCGAAAATAAATTCCCGAATCCCACATGTTCGTATGGAGCTGCTTCCAATCGCATTCGAGAACGAAATCCCCATACTGCTTTTCGCTGGCCAGCACCCCATTGCCACTTTTGATGAGGATTGCGCCATCCACAACCTCAGCCTCGCACTTCATGACGTTCCACCCCTTCAGGGTCTTGCCGTCAAAAAGCGAAACAGCCTCCTGTGCGTTAACAGAACTTCCAAGAATCACCGTCAACAGAATCGGAATGATCAAACACTTCATAAGTCTCCCCCTTGTTTAATTAAGATGCGGATAGTTTACTGAAAAGCACAACAAAGCGAAATCTTTTTTGAGGGGCAAAGGGTGGAATATTGAAAAGATGAAAGAGCAAATATTGCCAGGGAGGGACGAGCGTCTGCTCGTCCAAGGCACGCAGACGCGTGCCCCTCCCGGAGACTAAATTTCCTGAACAGAAGCAACACCGTCTTCTGAATTGCGTATGCCTGTGCAGGTCAGGTGGGTTGGCGGACAAGAGTGTCCGCGATCCCAGGTGAAAACAAGAAGACCGCAAAGGGATGTTCCCTTTACGGTCTTCTTTTGTCAGACAATAAGATCTCGCGTTAGCGGACCTTACCCTCTTTTTTGCGCTTCTCGATGATCTGTTCCGAGAGTTCATAAGGAACGCCTTCGTAGTGTTCGAACACCATGGTGAAGGTTCCACGTCCTTGGGTCATCGTACGGATCGAATTGGAGTAACCGAACATTTCGCCGAGCGGTACGAAGCCACGAACCAGCTTGGTGCCGGCCTTGTCATCCATACCTTCGACACGTCCACGGCGACCGCAAATCGAACCTGTCGCGGAACCCATGTAATCTTCGGGAACAGCCACTTCAACACTCATGATCGGCTCGAGGAGCTGAGGATTGCCCTTCAGGAACAAGTTCTTGAAGCATTGACGGGCGCATTCGATAAAGGCGAATTCGTTCGAGTCCACTTCATGGTAGGAACCGTAGTAAACCGTACACTTGACATCCACAACAGGGAAGCCACCGCACGGTCCACTTTCCATTGCCTTAATAACGCCCTTCTCAACAGCGGGGAGGTATTCGTTCGGAATCACGCCGCCCTTGACTTCATTGACGAAGGCAAAGCCGTGTCCGGGTTCCTGAGGCTCAAGGCGCAAGCAAACATGGGCGTACTGACCACGACCACCCGACTGCTTAACATGCTTATATTCGCCTTCGGCTTTATGACGAATGGTTTCACGGTAGGCCACTTCAGGTTTACCGACTTCACATTCGACACCAAATTCACGACGGAGACGATCCACAATGATTTCCAAATGAAGTTCGCCCATGCCTGAAATAATGGTCTCGCCTGTCTCTTGGTCATAGCGAACCAAGAAGGTGGGATCTTCCATGGCCAATGAGTGGAGAGACATGCCAAGCTTTTCATTATCATTGCGCGAGGAGGGACGAATGGAAATAGAGATCACAGGTGCTGGGAACTCAATGGACTCCAGCATGATCGGGTTATCCCTACAACAAATCGTATCACCCGTGCGCGTCTTGGTCAGACCAACGACGGCAACGATATCGCCAGCATAAGCTTCTTCGAGTGCTTCCTGACGGTTGGCATGCATACGGAAGAGACGACCAATACGCGCCTCCTGATCCAACGTGCTGTTCAGGATCGGATCGCCAATCCTTAAGGTGCCCGAGTAGACACGAATGAAGGTGATCTTACCCATGTGCTTGTCTGAAAGGATCTTGAAGGCCAATCCTGAGAAAGGTGCATCGTCCTTAGGCTCGCGGCAGAGGTCTGGATTATCCGCAGAGTGAATGGTACCGACATCTTGAGGGGAGGGAAGATAATCAACAATACCATCCAACAGGGGCTGGACACCCTTGTTCTTAAAGGCGGTTCCGCAGTAAGCAGGAACCAGCTTACGTGACATGGTGCCAATACGCAACCCCTTCTTAATTTCATCAACACTCAAGAGCTCGCCACCGAGATATTTCTCCATCAAGGCTTCATCCTGCTCAGCTGCCTTCTCCATCATCTCGATGTGATATTTCTTGCACTCGTCAAGAAGGTCTGCCGGAATTTCGCTCTCGATGATTTTAACACCCCTGGAAGCCTCGTCAAAAGTGAGGGTCTTCATGTTCAAGAGATCAACCAGACCCTTAAACTCTTCACCCTGTCCGATCGGATAGACCATCAAAACGGGGTTGCCACCCAGCTCAGAACGAATCTCTTCAATAACGCTGAAGAAGTCTGCGCCGACGCGGTCCATCTTGTTGACCATGCAAAGCTTTGGCACTTCATACTTTTCGCTCTGGCGCCACACTTGCTCGGTCTGAGGTTGCACGCCACCCACTGCACAGAAGAGTGCGATCGCGCCATCGAGCACGCGAAGCGAACGTTCCACTTCAGCTGTGAAGTCAACGTGTCCAGGAGTATCAATGAGGCTGATCTGGTGATCGCGCCATGTGACGGAGGTAGCAGCGGAGGTAATGGTGATGCCACGCTCCTGCTCCTGAATCATATAGTCCATGGTCGCAGCACCCTCGTGCACTTCGCCGATTTTGTAGTTTTTACCACAATAGAAAAGGATACGCTCGCTACAGGTTGTCTTGCCCGCATCAATGTGCGCCATGATACCCATGTTACGAACTTGATTCAGTGGAACGGTTCTGGCCATTTTGGACTCCTTAATTGCCTTCTTTTCCTCTTATAGGAAAAAGAAAAGCGCATAATATAACGCTTATTGCCTGCGGTTACAATCGCAAAAATTGACTTTTATCACTTTTTTAGCATCCGAAAAGCACGAAATCCACGAATGGTAGTGAATATCCAATATCCAACACGGAATATCCAATGTCCAATGGAAGCCCACATTTCCGATGGTTATTGATCATTCCGCCTGTCCACCGTAGGCATCGCGAAGGCGGATATTGATGATTGGATATTCCAAGCCCACGTTATAGGCGACCCCGACAACCCGCCAACCGTCCCATGGCCTGGGTAATACGCGAAATCTCCTCAGAAGAGGTGATAAAAGGGGGCATTGCATACAAATAATGGTCAAACGGACGGAGCCAGACGCCTGTCGCGTGCACAAGGGCATGAACCTGTTCAGGGGATGGCATTTCTTCGAGCTCTAAGACGCCAATCGCACCCAGAACACGTACAGCTTTGACATTGGGAAGCGAACGATAAGGCTCCAACTGCTCCTTGAGTTCGCGCTCGATACGTAAAACTGCCCCCTGCCAGTCATAGGATTCCATAAGCCGCATGGAGGCGCAGCCTGCTGCACAGGCAATCGGATTCGCCATATAGGTGGGCCCATGCATAAAGGCCCCCATACTCCCCGAACAGAGGGTTTCAGCGACATGCTGTGTCGTGATGGCGGCAGCCAGTGAGACGCACCCTCCTGTCAGAATCTTTCCCACCGTCAGGATATCGGGGAGAACACCTGCATGCTCGAGAGCGAAGCGCTTTCCTGTTCGTCCAAATCCTGTTGCAATCTCATCGAAAATTAACAAGATCCCCTGCTCGTCGCAGGCTTTGCGCAACTTTCTTAGGTATTCGGGATGGTAGAACCACATGGCATTGCCGCCCTGGAAAATCGGCTCAACAATCACGGCTGCGATCTTTTCGCCCTGTTGCCCCAGCAGGAGGCGCATGGACTCAAAATCCGCATCATCCCATGTGGCTCCAAAACGAATTTTGGGTTGTTCTGCAAAAAAATGCTGGGGCAATATCCCCTTAAAAAGCGTATGCATCCCGTTGGGATCGCTCAGCGCCATGGCGCCTAACGTATCACCATGATACCCCCCTTTAAGAGCAGCCAAGTGGCACCGCTTGGTCTGTCCACGAGCGACCTGATATTGAACCGCCATCTTGGCCGCGCATTCGACCGCAATCGAGCCAGAGTCTGCAAAAAAGATCTTGTTCAGCCCCTTTGGCAACTGTTTCAACAGTGCATTTGCCAATTCAATGGCCGGTTCATGGGTAAAACCTGCAAACATCACATGGCACATGCGTTCCGCCTGTGCCTGGATAGCGGAGACGATCTCAGGGGGGTTGTGTCCGTGTGCGGCGCACCACCAGCTCGAGACCGCATCAATCAGCTCTGTTCCGTCTGCAAGCCGAATCTTGGTGCCCTGAGCAGCGACGGCCATGCTCACAGGAGGTGGAGATGCCATCGAAGCATAAGGATGCCAGACATGTTGACGGTCAAGGGACTGTTTCTCTTCTAACACCATAGTTCCTCACTCAAAAACGGGGGAGAAGTCAATATCTGGGAGCTTCGCGAAGTCCACTTCCGGAATTTTGACAAGCCGATCAGCCCACCGGGCAATCATACGGGGGGTGTCGCTGGCAATGGATGGATGAGGCGCAGGACATTCGTTGTAAACTACCCCAGCCAAGGGAATGTGGCGTTGCGCGATGGCCTCTAACGAAAGGATCGTGTGATTCAAACTGCCGAGTTTGCCAGAGGTGACAAGAATGATAGGCCACTTTTCCTGAGCGACGAGGTCCATGGTCAACAACGACTCAGTCAACGGAACGGCCAGACCCCCTGCCCCTTCGACAAGGACAACCTCATAGCGGGTCGCCAGCGTACGCACCGCATCACAGATCACCTCAACATCCACGCTCCGCCCCTCCAACTGCGCTGAAAGATGCGGCGAGGCAGGGAATTTAAAGATCTGAGGCGCTGTTAAGCCCTCACGATCCTCAGGGAACTCCCTTACGCCCATCATGTCACGATGCTTCAGAAGATCCTCTGAAAACCCCTCGTTGCCTGTCTGCACCAACTTCGCGGTAATCACGTTGATACCTTGCTTCAAGAGATAGCGAGCCATGAGTCCGACCGCAACCGTCTTTCCCGAATCTGTATCAATGCCACTGACAAAATAAACCATGCCCATACTTCACCTGTTTTTAAAGGTTTAAGTATGGCATACGTCGCGCGCCAATGCTATACTAAAAAAATGAACGTTGAGCAAGAAGAGGTGAAGTCTCCCAAGAAAAGCAACGCGAGAAATGTTAAGTTTTTCGCGCTACTTTGCCTCTTTTTTCTCGTTTATCTGATTTGGGCTGCAGACAGCGGTAACCTCCCGGATTATGCTGGGTTCCTGTACAATTTCCGCTATGGCGACAAAGCGGGGCACTTTGTGCTCTATGGCGGGGTTGCCTTCTTTTTGTCTTTGGCCTTTCCGCGCACCTTCAAGGTTTGGCGTTTTCACATCCCTTATGTCGCTGTTTTCTTCCTCCTCTTTGCGCTGGGCGAGGAGTGGAGTCAGACGTTGTTCCCCCGCCGTACCCCCGACTTCGTAGATGCAACCTGCAGCGCCCTTGGCATCATCCTTGGCACCGCGATCGCCGGACACCTCAAGAAACGCTCTTAAATGTGCTTGGCTTGCTCATCGGGTCTTGCTATCTTTTCAACATTACCTTTCAATCCCTTTATTCATGACTATTAAACACACTGAGCTGATACAACTGGGCTGGAATCCGTGGTTCGAAGAACGAGCGGAGTGCAAGACTGGCGAGACGCTTGCTCGCGTTGTTGCAGTTGATCGCAACTCGTTGCTAGTCATGGACCACACGGGAGTTTCCCGGGCAAAGCTATCAGGCAGTTATCTTTATCAACAACGCCTTTTACAGGAGCTTCCCTGTGTCGGGGATTGGGTCGGGGTCGAAAAGCACGAGGGCGAAGAGATGGGACTCATCCAAACGCTTCTCGAACGAAAGACGGTTTTGCGCCGCAAAGCTGCGGGGGAGACGAGTGAATATCAACTCATCGCGGCAAATATGGACTATGTCATGATCGTCCAGTCCTGTCTCGGGGATTTCAACCTCAAGCGGCTCGAACGTTATCTGGTGATGGTGCGAGAGGGCGGGGCGGAGCCCTGCATCCTTCTTGCAAAAACGGATTTGGTCACGCCAGACGTTCTCGCCGCCCAAGTCGCCGAGATCCAGGCTGCAGGCATAACAGCACCCGTCTACACATTGAGCAACATCACGCTTCAAGGCGTCGAGGAGTTTAATCAGACGCTTCTCCCGACAAAGACGTATTGCTTTGTAGGCTCATCAGGGGTTGGCAAGAGTACCATCATCAACCAACTGCTCGGACGCGAATTGCTCCTGACCGGGGATCTCAGCGAGACTGGAGAAGGTATGCACACCACCGTCCGCCGAGAATTAATCATCCTTCAGCAGGGCGCCCTCGTCATTGACAACCCTGGTACGCGCGAGTTCGGAATTAGCGGAAGCAAAAGCGCGTTACGCGACAGTTTCGCCGATATCACGGCGCTTGCATCGGACTGCCGTTACAG
This sequence comes from uncultured Akkermansia sp., assembly GCA_964459675.1. Taxonomy (GTDB): domain Bacteria; phylum Verrucomicrobiota; class Kiritimatiellia; order RFP12; family UBA1067; genus CAIZQW01. The sequence continues at coordinate 23,376 of CAYWNP010000004.1, forward strand.
CGATTGCAGTCATACCAATGAGCCGATCTGCGCTGTTCGCGAGGCTGTCAACGCAGGTACGATCACGCAAGAGCGTTACGACAATTTTATAAAACTCAGCAGTGAGTCGAAATTTAATCAGATGTCGTACGCAGAGAAGCGCAAAAAAGATCGCACCTTTGGCAAATTCATCAAATCTGCCAAAAAAGACTTAAACAAATAGGAATTGTAATCTCTACACCATAATGCTAACGTAAAAGAACGTATTTTAAAGTAATGGAGGTGACAAAATATGTCTGTAATCAAATGGGTTGACAGTTATAGCGTAGGTGTACCTGTCTTGGATGAACAACACAAAAACCTCGTCAGCATGATTAACTCCATGCACGGAACGTATGATCAGGGCGTCATGTTCGACGTGATCATGAAAATGTTCAACTACGCGGCTGAACACTTTCAGTTTGAGGAATCGCTTTTACGCAAACGTTCTTTCAGTGGACTGGCCAATCAAATTCGTGAACACAAGATGTTCATGCGCAAGGCTAGCGAGTTCGCCGGGAAAGATCTGTCTGACCCCGTCACGCACACGAAGGTGGTCACGTTCTTAAGTGAATGGCTGGTACACCACATCTTGCATGAGGATATGCAGTATCGAGAGATCCTCGCGCTATACGAAATCTAGGCCGCAAGGACTGATTGCGCATTGAGCCGTCACCCAAACGTTACCCCTTCTTCTCGATGATTTCAAGAAGCTGGAGACTGGACACGACAAGAACGCCTTGAACAGTCTTGTTATAGAGATGACCGAAATGCATACGGTCACTGGTCCAGAGGTGTGTACTGGCGGATGCGACTGCTGCGGCCAAAATCGGCCTGTCCTTCTCTTCGATTTCAACATCCAAGTGTTCTTGCAAGGCGTGCGTCATTTCTATGCGACTTTTGATCTTCTCGAGGCCTGGGAGTAAGTGTGGGCGCTTGTTCGCCAGATTCCGTCGCGCCTCTTCCCATGCATGAGGGCTCGTCAAGGCGCACCCCTTTCCCAAAGCCAAATGAAAAAGCTGATGGGTCGCACTTCGAGTATCCGCCGCAGAAAAGAGGATGTTTGCATCCAGAAAGAGTCTCACGGCTTACTCCTCTTGGCAAGACGCTTGCTAAGCTCAGCATCTGCTACATCAAACTCGGCAATTCGTGAAGCCGTGTACATCTCGACAGGGAAGGCGACCGCTGGCTGGAGAAGCACATCGTTTTCTCGCACGTTCACCATAACAATCCCACCACCACTGGAAATGCCAAGCATGGCTCGAAGAGACTTGGGCAATGTCATTGTGCCCCTCGGATTGACCTGTAGTATCGTATTCATGTTGCAATAATACTGAATTTCTGAATTTCATGCAAGCTGAAAAGATGAATCACGGTGCAGTGATGCCGAGGCGAAGGACGGGAAGGACCTCTTGGCGAAGGGAGGTGTCGAGATCAAAGAGGGCGAAGCCTGCCGCGCCGGCCTTGCGTCCGGCATTGATCTGGTCAATGACCTCTACGGGGGTCAGACGGCTTTCTGCGGCGGTCACGCCAATCCCTGAGATGATTTTCATGGCCTGCTTGCGCGAACGAGTCTGCATGGAGAGCCATTCATTAAACTTGGTCATATCCTCTGTGTAATTCATCGGAGCGACATAGTCCAGAAGCCCCAGTCGTAGCCAGAGTTCCCAGTCCTGGCCCACAGAATCCACACACGACGGATACTTACCAAAAACGGCAGCGGTCAAGAGTTTGCCTTGTGCCTCACGCTTCATCGAACGACGGGAAGACTGCACGAAATCCGTGACCTGATCGGCACGCCAGCGCAAAAAGGATCGTCTGAGCGTTCCTTCCTTCACCTCCAAGGGCCAAGCTGGGACAGGGGCTTTATGATAAGCCTCGAACGCTTTTTTCACCGAAGGGCCCAAACTGGAGGCGAAATCTGGATAACGCACAAAATCGAGGTGAACACCGGCCACCTTATAATTCAAAGCCATCTCGCGAACCGCCTCCAGAAGATAGGTCCGCGCTTCAGGCACGCATGGATCAATCCAGGGACGCGGCGTGCCATCTGGATTTGTCAGCAACCAACCACGCTGGTGGAAGATATCGAGACGGTCCTGTGTCGAGCCCGTTGTCGAGAAGCAAAGAAGCCACGCATGAACTCGAATCCCGAGAGGCTTTGCCGCGGCCACGCAGGCAGCAAGCTGATCACCCTGTTCCAGAAAGACCCGACTGCGGGGAAGCACCGAACTGGCATAATGGGCAAAACCAGGACCTGCTACATTAACATAAATATCTGAAAAGCCGGCATCTTTGAGGAGACGGCACGTCCGCGGCCAATCCCCAGGATAAAGCCCCATTCCGGAGTGATCCCAGATGGCGCGAATCTCACCCTTCTGAGGCGACTGTAGCAAGCCATAGACATCGCACATGCGGCTACGCAACTCAGTTGCCACACACCAAGCTTCATAATACTGGTGATCATCAATCAGGGTTACCGCTTTGGCCTCTGCGCGCAGGACACCCGCAATTGCAGCTTCGGCACGGGTACGACGGGCAACGTCCTTCACCTTTTTTGCAGCGTCCTGAAGTGGGGGAAGACCACTTGTATTGCACACCTGACGAGACTGTCTGAGCGTATGGCTCGCTGCTGCGCTCCAGAGTGTGGGATCATAGCTGGCCGTCAATGCAAGCAAGAGCCTGCCTTTGGCCTCGGCATCACCATCCGCCAGCAATACATGCGTCATCCAATACCCGCGTGAGGAGACGAGCCAAGCAGGTTCCGAAGACTGAACACCCTTACGATTATGCCACCAGGCAAGAACCGTGGACTGTCCAGCAAGAGGTTTTACGAGAAAGAGATTGGAGGAGGTCTGCAGGATCATTTCTGGCGTTCCTTGCGGCGCCCCCTTGACAAAGCGCATCTGCGACCACCGACCATCCGTAGACCCCTTCTGGTAGCCGACGGTTTGCATGCCCATCAACTTGGCCAGCGCAGGAGAACAGGAGTAACAAACGATCAGTTTTCCGCCTGCGGCGACAAAATTTGACAAGACCTGCAATTGACGGGGTGTCGGAGAGGAAGCGTAGACTAGGACCGCGACCTTCTTTCCTGCAAGAGCTGTCGGCAAATCTGTATCGTCCGAGAGTGTACACGGAACGCCCGCCTCCTTGTACCAGCGCTCGACATGTTTGGCCAAGGCCTCAGCAAAGCGACGCTCCGAGGAGCTGACTGCCTCGTGGGATTGAATAACCGCGACAGGGGTCGCCTGCAAACACTGACATGCTAAACATGCCACAACCAACAAAAAACGTCTCATCCACGCTCCTCTTCACGCCCCCGCAGGAGGCCTTCACCTCTCAAAAAACTTCCCTGATCACCGCATCACAGACTTCGCGACCCCGCGAAGTCAAGCGCCACCGCAACCCCCCACGCTCCACAAGCCCTTGACGTGCACACGCTTCAAGACCTCTTTCCCACGCATCCGCTTTGTCTCCCAATATCGGGAAGCGTATCGCAGCGGCATAAGGATCAAACCCTTCACTCAGCCTCAACGCAAAGGTCACGCGCTCTAAAGCATCCTCTGCAGGCTCAAGCGCCTCTTCTTCTCTCGGCGGCAAACTATTCTGAAGGACGGAGTCCATGTAATCCGCGAGACTCGAGTTGTTTGTCCAACGCCGAGAGCCCATGCGCGAGGACGCGGCCGGCCCCAACCCCAGAAAGTCATTGCCTCTCCAGATTCCCACATTGTGTTCACAGGCACACCCCGGTTTCGCATAATTCGAAATCTCGTAACGCTCATACCCAGCACCCTTTAATACGCCCTCGGTGGCGGCAAGCGTGTCGAGAACAGCATCATCGCCTGGAATGACAACCTTTCCCAGCCCGATCTGATGAGCCATGGGGGTTCCCTCTTCAACACTCAGCGCATAGACCGACAGATGTGACAATCCTAAGGCCAGTGCCTGTTCTAGAGTCTCCGACCACTCCGCAGCGTGAACACCGGGCAAACCCACGATCAAATCAATACCTATATTCTCAAAACCTTGATTTTTCGCCATACGAACTGCGTCGAGTGCGTCCTGCATCGAATGCCGCCGTCCGATCCGTTGAAGGGTTTGATCGCAAAAGCTCTGAACGCCGATACTGAGACGATTCACACCCATCTCTCGCAAAGCAGAGAGCATCTCCTCATCCATGTGAGCCGGGCTCATCTCAACCGTCCACTCTTTGATCTCGCGGAGCGGGAAGATCTGATTGATGCCATTCACAAGGCTCTTGATCCCCTCCACGCCCAGCATCGCAGGCGTCCCGCCGCCCATGTAGACCGTCTCTAGCTTTTCCTGGTGAAAATCAGGAAACGCTGACATCCGTAACTGCGACTCCAATTTGGGGAGCTCGGGATAAATAGCGACCAAGTGTGTCTGGGCCATGACTGAGTAGAAGCCACAGTAGAAACACTTACCTTGACAAAAAGGGACATGTACGTAGAGATGTTTCACAATTTATAGCGTTGCATTTAACTGCGCGTTGGCTGCAACGACCTTCCGCTTCATTTCGTCTTTGTAGGCGTGGAACTTTTGACGCAACGCAGCATCAGCCGTTCCCAGGATCTGCACGGCCAGAAGCGCCGCATTGGTTGAATTGCTGATGCCCACCGTCGCAACGGGTATCCCACTGGGCATCTGTACGGTTGAATAGAGCGCGTCCTGTCCATTGAGGGGACCGCCGCCTACAGGGATGCCAATGACAGGAAGCACGGTATGCGCTGCGAGCACTCCCCCGAGATGGGCAGCAAGTCCAGCAGCAGCGATGATAACCTTCAAACCACGAGCCTCCGCTGTTCCCGAATATTCAAAAGCGAGATCAGGCGTCCGATGAGCAGACATCACCCTCACCTCATAAGGTACTCCAAACGATTTGAGTGTATCAGCAGCCTTTTGAACTAACGGCCAATCCGAATCACTCCCCATGACAATCCCAACAAGTGGTTGCGACATAATAAATCTCCTCATATAGGTTTAAAGCTACCCGAAGTATAGCGAATTTTTGATAAGGCCTCAACACCTCATTTTAAACCCGAAACGAAATTTTAAACCCCTGCACCCGTCTACTCGACAAGTCAGGCCGAATATGGTAAATTAAAGGGAATTATGAATACACCCTCTTCTTTTTCCGCAGCGGGGAACGCTTGGGAGCGCACCTGCAAACTTCTCTTCAAACCCTTTGACATTGGCCGCTGGTTTACCATCGGCTTTTCTGCTTGGTTAGCGATGATTGGCAGTGGTGGCAACTTTCCAGACATCAGCAAATTTTTTGACAAAAAAGAGAAGCTTTCGCTGGATGAGTTCTTCACTGTTTTTCAGACCCCCTGGGTGATCGGCCTGGTCGTGGGGTTCATGACCGTTGCGCTCCTGTTGGGCATCCTTTTTTGCTGGTTGAGATCACGGGGCGACTTTATGTTTGTTCACCATCTCTATCAACCCAACAGCGCCATCAAAGACTGCTGGCAGCGCTCAAAGCAACACGCACAATCTCTGTTCCAATGGCGGATTGCCTTTTTTCTCATCGCCGTCGTGCTCTTTATAGCCCAGGCCTATCTGGTTTGGGAACAATTGATTCAGCCCTATATGCAAGCGGATAACACGTGGTCCTCTGCACTGAACAAGCCTCTCTTTATCCATATCATCGTCTTTGTCATCTGGGCGATTGCCGTGAATGTGATGGTCGTCTTTCTAAAAGACTTTGTTGTCCCCATCATGTACTGGCGGAATTGCTCAGCCTCCACGGGATGGACCACGGTCTTAGCCCTCTGCAATGAACATCCCTTCTCGGTTATTGGATACCTGCTGGCGATGATTTTATTCGGTTTTATCGGCGGTTTGGCGATCATCTTGATTGTTATCTGCACATGCTGCACGGCCCTTATTCCGCTTATCCTGCCCTACATTTCAGCAGTGGCGCTCCTCCCCTACTACCTCTTCTTCCGTGCCTACCCGATCTACTTCCTCTCCCAGTGGAGGCCTGACCTCGTTCCGGCTCCAGCCGAGGAAGCCGTTGCGGTTGTTGTGGATATTGCTGTTCCTCAAGGACCCACCTTCAGCGTTTAATCGTCATGCGTTTTATCACTCCAGACCAGATGCGTGCGGCAGATGAGCTCGCCGTGAAAAAACTAGCTGTTCCCTCCATGTTGCTCATGCGACGTGCAGGGATTGCTGTGGCACGCACCGCATGCATGCTTGCAAAAATCCAGTCTACCCGCAAAATCATTCTCGTCGCCGGTCATGGCAACAATGGGGGCGACATCTGTATTGCAGCCCGTTGCCTACATGAAGACGGATTCAATGTACAGGTTCTGCTCACGAGCGTCCCTGCACAACTTAGGGGTGACGCCCATGCAGCGTGGGACGAGATGCGCGTCACAGGCGTTCCGTATACCGTCCTTGGCGCTGCTTCAAGCTGGGACGACCCTGACAGCGTCGCCGTTGACCTCATGGGACGTCCCTGTATCTTGGTAGACGGCCTGCTCGGAACGGGTTGCGTCGGTGCTCCCACTGGAGTTGCCAAGAGGGCCATCCAATGGATGAATCAGATGCGTGCCGTGGCGACGATCCTCTCTGCGGATCTTCCGTCGGGCATGAATGGCGAGACAGGAACGGTGGAGGGCGAATGTGTTCGTGCGGATGTGACCGTCTCCTTCGCTCGTCCCAAAACCTGTTTTCTAAACGACAAGACAGCCCACGTTGTCGGACATCTCTCCGTTGTGAACATCGGCATCCCTCCCGAACTATGCGATGTTGGCCAACCCACGTCACCTGTCGAATTGATTGCGCTCCCTGAATTAACACGGGCCTTTCCATCCCCCTCGTGGACAGCCCACAAGGGGCAACTTGGACACGTTCTGATCCTCGGTGGCTCGCCAACCTATCCCCACGCGCCCGTCCTCTCTGCCCTGGGAGCCTTAAAGAGTGGCGCAGGACTCGTTACCCTCTCCGTGCCAACCGCCAGCGCAGCAGCAGCGGCCCACTGGACACCCGAGGCCATTTTGCGTATTCGCGATACGGTGACTGACCTCGCGGACCTCCCGAAGGCCGATGTGATCATTGCAGGCCCTGGGCTCTCTCAAGGACCTACAACTATCGCGCTGATCGAAAGACTTCTCGCCACCTCCACCGCACGGTTAGTCATTGATGCAGATGGGCTTCACGCCCTTGCACACCTGAGACGCCTAGCTGGATGGAAACCTTACAGCAACCTTATCCTGACACCTCACCCTGGCGAAGCGGCTATTCTTTTGGAAACCACCGTTGAGGCCATTCAGCAGGATCGCCTCACGGCTGTTCGGACATTGGCAGACCAGTATCAAGCCACTGTTGTTCTAAAAGGTGCAGGCACTCTGGTCTGTAAGCCAGAAGGTACGCCTTGGCTCAATCGAACCGGAAATCCTGGCATGGCCAGTGGCGGCATGGGCGATATCCTTGCCGGTATTATAGCTGCACGCTGGGCACAATCCCCTGATGCCTTGGCAGCTGCCTGCACGGGTGTGTGGGTTCACGGAACCGCGGGTGATATCGCGGCGCTCAAACAAGGCCAGCCCTCACTCACCGCAACAACGCTTGCCCAGAATCTCCCCGATGCTTTTCAAAGGCTGACCTCCGGCACCTATTAACGCTCCTCCCCAGACTGCTTATGAACTGTATCTTTTGTAAAATAGTTGACGGCTCGATTCCTTCTTCAAAAATCTACGAAGATGACCATGTCGTTGCCTTCCTCGACATCAGCCCCTTTGAAAAGGGCCACTTCCTCGTCGTCCCGAAATGCCACGTGTCTCTGCTGACTGAACTTTCTGCAGACCTTCTCACGCATACGATTTCAGTTGTGCAGCGGCTATCTGCCCACCTCCTGGAACGTCTGCCCTGCGATGGCTTTAATCTTCTGCAGAACAATGGGGCCTGCGCCACGCAAACCGTACCGCATGTCCATTTCCATATCATTCCGCGCTTTAACGGGAAGGCCCTCAACTGGATTTCAGGTGCTTATGCTTCAGGAGAAGAGATGAAGCTTTTTCAAGCACGTTTAGCTGTTAACGAGAAGTGAGAGCAAGATGAAACAATCGTTCCAAGAGATCGTCACAACCATATGCGAAAAGGATAGCCGCTATCAACCCGAAGCGTATGCTTTTCTCATTGAGGCGCTGGACGCAACCATGAAGACGCTCTTTAAAGAGAATCCTGAACGACCCAAACATCTCTCTGGCAAGGAGCTGATGGAAGGCATTCGACAACATGCTCTCACGGAGTTCGGCCCCATGACCTACACGGTCTTTAAAGAGTGGGGACTGAATGAAACGTATGATTTTGGAGAGATTGTATTCCATCTCATCGAGGCTGGACGCCTTGGCAAGACCGAAACAGATTCTAAAGAGGATTTTAGAAACCTCTTCACCTTTGAAGAGGCCTTCCTGAAACCCTTTGAACCCAACTCAACCACATCACCCACGAAACGTAAAAAGACAAGCCGTCCTTCCGACGACTTTCCCTTTTAAAAAAGGAAACTTAAACGCGATGAACAGCATCACCATTCTTCCTGCTCTACGAGCCCTTATGGCCCAAGACCAGAGGCTCCCCCGCCTCGAACGCATCTCCACCACAACCCAGGTCGTCATCACCCTTCCTGATCCCTGCACCGATGTCGTTGCCACCGTAAAGGCTGCCTTACCGACCGGAGCGACAGAGGTCACGCTGACAGGTATTGGTTCCTTCCGTGCGATCTTTGATGCCCCAGCGGGGCGCGCCTCGGGCAAGATCGCCGTGGTGACAGGTGGGGCGCAAGGGTTTGGGTTCGAAATTGCGACAGACCTCGCCAAGCAAGGCGCAACAGTCGTCCTCGCGGACATCAATGCGGAGGGTGTCAAAACAGCCTCTGAAAAAATCAATGCAGGCTCTGGACGCACAGCCGCCTTTGGCGTGACCATGAACGTGGCAGATGTTGACTCCATCAAGGCTGGATTGGAACAGGTGGTTTCCACTTTTGGCGGGGTTGACCTCTTTGTGGCAAATGCTGGCGTGCTGCGGGCAGGTAGCGTAAAGGACCTCACAGTCAAGGATCTTGATTTCGTAACCAACGTGAACTACAAAGGTTATTTTCTCTGCGTGCAAGCCGTTGCGCCCATTTTCGCCCTTCAGCATCAGGCTTTACCTGATATCTGGTTTGACATCATTCAGATTAACAGTAAGTCTGGACTGGTGGGCTCCAACAAGAATGGCGCCTACGCCGGTTCCAAGTTTGGGGGCATCGGACTCACCCAAAGCTTCGCCATGGAATTGGTCGAGGACGGCGTCAAGGTCAACTCCATCTGTCCGGGCAATTTCTATGACGGACCGCTCTGGGCTGATCCGGAAAAGGGCCTCTTCCGCCAGTATCTGGACAGTGGCAAGGTGCCAGGCGCCAAAACCTTTGAAGACGTCAAGCGCTTCTATGAAGCCAAGGTTCCGATGCGCCGAGGCTGCACAACGCCTGACGTGATGAAGGCCATCTATTACCTCATGGAACAAACCTACGAGACTGGCCAGGCCATCCCCGTCACGGGCGGCCAAGTCATGCTCGCATAGCACACTTTATTATGCAGCGAAAAACATACGTGATCGGCCATCGCAACCCCGATACAGACTCTATCGTCTCGGCGATTGCCTACGCAGAACTCAAGCGTCAAAAGGGGCTCAGCACCTGCTTGCCTGCACGCGCGGGTAAGCTGACGCCACAGACCGAGTACATCCTTGAGCGTTTTAAGATTCCAGCGCCTGAATTTATTCCTGACCTTGTACCCAAGGTTGGCTACTTCCTCACCCATCCAGCCGTCACCGTAGCAGAGTCAACGACCCTGTGGGATGCGCTAGAGACCATGGACCGGGAGAATGTGAATATCCTTCCTGTCGTCGACGAACAGGGCAAATACAAGGCCGTACTTCATTACAATGCCTTTGCCCAGAACATCACCAAGAAGATCAACCCCAACCGCAAGGCCATCATCCCGACAAGCATGCCCCTGGTGGCTCAGATGCTCAAAGCGCAGCCTATTATCATGTTTGGCGGCGAAGAGGTTGTCAAGACGCGGATCCTTGTTGCTGGCTCCTCCTTCGAATCCTTCAAGGAACATCTCGAAGCTGAGATCCCCAGCAATGCACTCGTGCTGGTGGGCGACCGCGAGGACGTTCAACGTTTCAGTATCGAAAGTGGTGCGCGCGCAGTGATCATCACGAATGGCATGCCTCTAGCCAAAGGATTGCGCGAACTTGCTGAACAGAACAAGGTCACGGTCATGATCTCGCCGTTCGACACCTCCTCGACCGCCTTCCTGATTCTCTACTCGACACCGGTGCGGACGATGGCGGATGAGCATACCAAGCCCATCTCGGCGGACAGCTACGTGCGAACAGTGCGCGAGGCTCTTTCAGCATCCCCCTCGCATTGCCTTCCCGTTGTCGACGAAAACAACGTCGTCGTGGGCGTCTTTGGCGAGAGCGAACTGATCAACGAGCCTAATCTCGACATCATCATGGTGGACCATAACGAACTCGGCCAAGCAGTCGAGGGCATGGATAACTATCGCATTTTGGAGATCATCGACCACCATAAGCTCGGCAACTTCTCCACGCGTTATCCCATCACCTTCATCAATCGGGTCGTCGGAGCGACCTCGACCATCGTCGCAGGCATGTATGTCGAGCAAAAGGCCGTATTGACTCCGGGGATCGCCGCCTTACTCCTCGCAGGTATCCTTACCGATACGCTCATGCTACACTCCGCCACGACGACCGACACAGATCGTGAAATGGCCGAGTATCTCTCCGGGCTAGTCGATCTTGATATCGCGCGTTTCGGACGTGAGATTTTCAACGCCTCACAACAGCTGACGAATGTGCCTGTACCAGAAATCCTCTCCATGGATGCAAAACCCTACACGGCCTGCGGCAAGCAGTTCCGCGTCAGTCAGGTCGAAGTGAACAGTACGGACGAACTGATCGAACGTAAAGCGGAATTGCTCAGCGAACTGCGGACAGCCTGCACAAGCCAGGGGCTCTACTTTGCTGCATTGATGATTACTGACCTCACAGCCTTAAGTTCTATCTTGGTCATCGAGGGTGATCCTGAATTCATTCGGAAGGTCGCCTTCCCGCGCATGAGCGAGGGCGTCTTTACTTGTCGAGATATCCTCTCGCGCAAAAAGCAACTCATTCCCCTTCTGATTGAACAAATGGAATCTGTCCTCGGTATTCTTTCACGGACCTCAGTTTAATATGCCCCACAACAGCATGCCTCTCTGGGCCACAACACTCGCGATCCTCTTCGCGGGATGCGTGCTTTATGCCTGGCTAAGAAGTGAACCTCTGGATCTAGCAGAGCGTACGCCAACCCTTCAAGGTTCTCAAGCCGAGGCAAAGGCCGAGTCACTAGCGCGCGTCGTTGACCTAACGGGCTGTTCCAAGTTTTTCAACGACGTGCCCGAAGGCAAACTAAAAGGCGCATGGCATGGCTTTCGGGGCGACAAGGGAGACAACATCAGCACGGACAGCCCCAGCCTCTTCATGACCTGGCCAACCACAGGCCCTGAGATTCTCTGGCAGATCGAGGTCGGTGATGGACACGCCATGCCTGCGATTGCCAATGGATGCGCTTACCTTTTGGACTATGACGAGGCACGCAGTGGCGACATCTTGAAATGTCTCAACGCCGATACAGGGGCTCTGCGCTGGGAACATCTCTATCGCGTCAAAACTAAACGAAACCACGGCATCTCCCGTACCGTGGTCGCAACAGACGGTCACTCGGTCATCTCCGTAGGACCCCAATGTCATGTCCTCTCCCTCGTCGCCTCGAACGGCACGTATCAATGGGGCGTGGACATGGTCGCACGGTACGGCACAAAGGTTCCATTGTGGTATACAGGGCAATGTCCGCTGATCGACAATAACATGGTGATCCTTGCTCCGGCAGGGACGAATGTCGTGCTCTGCGGTCTCGACCTCGTCACAGGGAAGACCCTTTTCGAAACGCCCTCCCCAGGAGGAGTCGAGATGTCCCACTCCTCGGTCATGATCATGACCTTTGAGGGTGTCCGTCAGTATGTCTATGCGGGCTTAGGAGGCATTATCGGCGTACAAGCCGACGGTGAGGCGCGTGGCAAACTACTTTGGAAAACGAGTGCCTTCACGCCCAGCGTTGTCGCGCCATCACCTGTACCCTTAAGTGACAATCGCTTCTTCATGACAGCAGGTTATGGCTCCGGCGGTGCCATGTTCCGTGTTTCAAAGGATGCGACAGATACCTGGAAGGCTGAGCTACTCTTTAAACGCGACAAAAAAGTTTTTGCCTGCGAACAACAGACGCCGATTCATTTGAAGAGTTGCCTTTACTCCGTCCTCCCGAACGACGGGGGTGGAGATCGCCAGCAACTTGCATGCATGACCCTCGAAGGCGAACGCCTCTGGACCAGTGGCAAGGACGACCTTTTTGGCTTAGGCCCCTTCTTGGCAACTCAAGAGGGATTGATTTTCCTCTTGAACGACATGGGCACACTCACACTCGCCCGCATCAGCAAAGAGGGTTACCAGCGTTTAGCGCGTTATGAGCTCATGGGCAACAAAGGACGCGACGCATGGGGACCGCTGGTATTGGTCAATCATCGCCTCTTCCTGCGTGACAGCACCCGTCTCTTCTGCTTAAAAGTCGGCGACGAAAGAAGATAATTATGCTTATTCTTGGAATTGAAACATCCTGTGACGAGACCGCCGCAGCGGTCGTAAAAGATGCACGGACCGTGCTCTCCAATGTCGTTTATAGCCAGATTCCCCTGCATCAGGCGTATGGCGGAGTCGTGCCAGAAATCGCCTCGCGTAGCCATCTTGAGAAGATTGACGGCATTATCGAACAGGCACTTAATGATGCACACGTGACGGTCGACCAGCTAGATGGAGTAGCTGTCACCTACGGTCCTGGCCTCGCCAGTTCGTTGATTGTCGGTCTCTCCGCAGCCAAGGGACTTGCCATGCGACTTAAGAAACCCCTCATCGGCATCAACCATCTGGAGGCGCATATCCACTCGGTCTTCCTGAAACCAGACGCGCCAGATCCCCTTGACGCGTGTCCCATGTTGGCCCTCGTTGTCTCTGGCGGTCATACCTGCTGGATCGACATCCCCACGCCAGGCGAGTATCACATCCTGGGCCAGACACTCGATGATGCCGCAGGCGAGGCCTTTGATAAGGCAGCCAAACTTTTAGGCTTGGGGTACCCAGGCGGTCCTGTGATTGACAAGGCAGCCAAAGAAGCCAAGACTCTTTCAAGCATCCCATTTCCGAAAGGACGTCCGCGTGCAGGTAATCCGGCCTTGGGCTCCATGCAGGCTGAGATGTGCGTCAGTTTCAGCGGACTCAAAACCGCACTGATGTATCACCTGAAAGACCATCCTGCGACACCGGAGGATATTCCCGAGATCGCCTCCTCGTATCAAGAGGCGATTGTCAGTGCCTTGGTCGACCGTTGCGCCTTTGCCCTCAACAAAAAAACCTACCGCGCACTAGCCGTAGGGGGTGGCGTCTCGCTGAATCGGCGTCTGCGTGAACGGCTAAGTGAACTCGCCGCCCAGCACAACACGCGCCTTCTCTTGGCCGAGCCCAAGCACTGCGGCGACAACGCAGCCATGATCGCCGGGCTCGCCGGCATGGGCTTTGGTGTCACAGGCGACGCTGCCTTCCTCCTTGATGTCGTCCCCTCACTCGAAATCGGGAAAGTTCGATAGTCCATTCCCTCATTCTATGAATATAAAACATATTATTTTGCTTCTGCTCCTGATCCCGGGCTTCACCTTTGCCGGGTCCAACACGCTTGTGGTCGCCTCATGGAATGTTGAAAATCTTTTTGACACGATGGATGATCCGGACAACCCCAATGACGACAGTTACACACCTGATGGCTGGACACATTGGACAACCTTTCGCTACACCCGAAAGCTCTCGAACCTTGCGAAAATTATTGCGGCCATGAAGCCGGACATCCTCTGCCTCGCAGAGGTCGAGAACCGACAGGTCCTTAAGGATCTCGTGGCCACCTTGCAAAAGGAACAGCAAGTCGAACTACCGTTCATCATTCATCGAAATTGCGGTGATACCCGTGGCATTGATGTGGCGATGCTCTCAAAATATGAGCCGGTCTACACGAACTGGTTCTGTGCTTTTCCTGGACAACGCGATGTGCTGGTTTGCGACTTCGTAATCAATGATCGTCCGTTAACCGTAATGATCAACCACTGGAAATCACAGCTGGGCGCAAAAGAGGATAGCGACCTCATCCGCAGCACAGAAGCCAAAGCTGTGCGAAAATTCATAGACATGCGTCTTGAGAAGCAACCCACATCTGCTATCCTTGTTCTGGGCGATTTCAACGACAACGTCGAATCCCCTATCCTTGTGCGGGATGCGGGCCTCTCGCTTGATGGAGCGCTTGTTCGGACCAATGCAGCCAAGCGTCTCTTCTGGAACCTCTCCAGTTTATTTTCTGAGGAGGAACGCGGAAGCTACTACTATGCAGCAGCCAAGCGATGGAACTCCTTTGATTCGATCAGCGTCAGCCCTGGCATGCTGACGAACAGTACGCCCACGGCACCGTGGCACGTGAAAGCGGAGACCTACTCGATCTTTAAATATCCTGAACATGTGCAGACCAATAGGACGCCTAAACCCTTTCGCTACATTCGAAGCAAAGCCAACGGCAACAAAATGGTCATGGGCTTTTCAGATCACTTCCCTGTCCGTGTCGAAGTGAACGCGGAGTAATGCTCACGCCTTCGCATTGATCGCTTGAGCAGCGAGAAATCCAGAGGCGAAGGCCCAGGTCAAATTATACCCTCCACAAGGGGCATCTACATCGACAACCTCTCCGATACAGGTGAGATTGGAAATGCGTCTCGCCGCAAGCGTCTGAGCATTCAACTCCTTCAAGGCCACGCCACCCCGCGTCAGCATGGCACGTCCCCAGCCCTCTGTCCCTGTCACCTTCAGGGGACACTCCGCACAGAGCATGGCCAGCGCCTGCAACTCCTTCTTTCCCGCGCGGGCCACGACAACCTCCTCAAGTCCTGATGTCCGGCAGAGTGCCACCGCCAGCGCCCGTGGCAATTCACCGGAGAGCAGATTGTGGAAGGAGCGGTTACCATGTTTCTGTCGCCACTGGCCAAACAACGTCAACCAGTCATTAACACTCCGGTCACTCCTGAAAGAGACCCGAATGGTCACCTCCTTTTCAGCAAGCAACCGTGCATTGATCTCTCCTGACAACGCCAACGCGGGCGGACCGCTGATGCCCTTGTGAGTAAAAAGGATGGGGCCTTGCTGGGGCTTCTTAGAGGCTCCCTTGGACTCGACGCGAATGGAGCCTTGCTCACAGAGGAGTCCCGAGAGTGCGACGACCCACTCAGCGGGAATGATTAGGCCAGCCAAAGCCGGGACGGGTGGCGAAACCTCCAGTCCGGCACTCCGCGCTAAAGAGAAGCCGGAACCATCGGAACCAAGTTCCGGATAACTTTGCCCACCTGCCGCAAGCACAACCCAGCGGGGAGAGAAGGTACCCGCCGAGGTCGACACACTGACAATACGCTGCAGCCCAGTCCCCTTCTCAGGCTCCAGGATAAAGCGCTCGACACGGACACCACACTGGATCGTCGCACGCGCCTCCTGAGCGGCACGAATAAGAACGTCACGGACATCTGAAGCCTTTTGAGAGGCAGGGAAGACGCACCCATCGGCTTCCACGACCGTTTGCATACCCCTCTTCTGAAAAAACTCACAGATCGCCTCTGGCGGAAATGCATGCAGAGCAGGAAGGACAAACCTGGAAGCTTCGCCAAACAGTGGCGCCATGGCAAGGACAGAGCCTTCATGGGTCAGATTACAGCGCCCACCCCCGGTTGCCAGCAGCTTCCGGCCAGGCGAAGCACATTGCTCCAGCACGATACTGGGTTTGGCGCAAAAAGAAGCGGCGGTCAGACCTGCTGGTCCGCCGCCGATAATAAGAGAGTCAACCGCTGTATTCACGGCATCTCCATTAGAGTTGCTGTTCTTCCGAGATCAAGGCCACCATGCGACTCAAAATCCCCGTCACCTCTGCCTGTGTGCGAGAGATCGACTGACACATATGAGCTAACTCCGCATAACGATGGAGGGTATTCATGCGATTCCGCTCCAGTTCGCCTCGGCGCGTCTTGAGACTCTCAATGACTTGCGTCAGCTCTGCGATCTGCAGATCTCGCTTGAGCATCATTGAACGGGTTTGAAACAGCTGAGCCAGTAACTCCCCGGCAGAGAGGTCAAGATCCGAAACATCCATTCCCGAGGGGATCGGAACCTGCACCGGATCGCCACACTGTGTACAATTGATTTGGAGTCCTGCTCCGCGATAGTCAATAGCAAGGCTACTGCCACAAGAAGGACAGTTAAAGAGAATGTCGGTAGGCCGAATCTCTTCCTGCGGCGTTGGAGGCTCCATGCTTGGGTCAACAGCCTGTTCCACAGGGGGACCATCCTCATCCGCACTGATGGTAGCAACCCCATCTTGAACATCAAGACCCTCTTCTTCAAAGGACTCCTGAGCAACCGCTTCGCCCCCTTCATCAGCAGGACCATCCTGAACGTCATCCAGTACAACCCGCGTTGATTGCACCGTCTTTGACTTATCGCTCATGGAAACCCTCCTTTGATTCTAACGCCAGTAAAATGCAGGAGAAAGCAGACCTCAAGGATATCACGCGATTACGCGCTTGGCTTGATGATCTTGCCACTCTTCAAGCAAGAGGCGCAAACCTTCGCCCGGCTCACTGTACCATTCGCAGCGACTGAACGCACGGAACGCAAATTCGGCAGAAAACGACGCTTAGAAATACCTGTTGTGTGCAAACCGATACCGCCTTTAGCCTTCGCCAAACCATGACGGACAATCGTGCATCCGGTTGAAGGACCCTTACCGCAAACCTCACATACTCTTGACATGATACTATTCTCCTTAAGAAAAGGTTATTAAATTAACATCTTTCGCCTTCACAGGCAAGGAAAACTCGGAGCTACCTCTATTTTTTTTGTCAGTTTTCCACAAGTCACTATTTGAGTTATCGGCAAAAATACGTTATTCTACTGCTTTTCATTTAGCACAATGGAGTCTTTTTCATGAAGCATGTCTATGCAGTGATTTTAGCAGGGGGGAGCGGGGAACGTTTTTGGCCCCTCAGCACCAAGGCGCGTCCTAAGCAATTTATCTCTCTTTTCGGTGGACGCCCCTTGCTCTCCCTTGCCGTGGAGCGCCTGGCAGGGTTTGTCCCGAATGAACGGATTTTCATCATCACCGCCCAGCACCTTGTGGACGATACAGCAACCGCAGCTTGGAATGTTCCACGCGCCAACATTATCGGGGAACCTTGTAAGCGCGATACCGCGCCTGCGATTGCTGTTGCGTGTGGACTCGTCATGGCCCGAGACCCAGAGGGAGTCGTCTGCATCTTAACTGCGGACCAGCTCATGAGCGACGTGGAGACCTTCCGGGTGACACTCATGGACGCCGCCAAGGTTGCACACCACGAAAGGTCTATTGTCACCATCGGCATCCAACCCACCCATCCCGCCACAGGGTTCGGCTATATTGAAGCAGACGTTCCGCTGAACACGACCAAGACCGTCACCCTCTTCAATAAGGCCAAGCGCTTCGTCGAGAAGCCTGATGCGTATACCGCGGCACGTTACATCGAGAGCGGACGATTCTTCTGGAACGCTGGCATGTTTATCTGGCGCACCGACACGATGCGCGATGCCCTCGCGACCTACGCGCCGGACCTCGCAGACCTCTGCGAACGCGTCGCCCAAGTTGCCCTCTCCCCTGAGGACCTGGATCACGTCATGCGCCAAACCTATCCGCTGCTTCGTTCCATCTCCATAGACTACGCGGTTATGGAGCATCTTGACAATATCATCATGGCTCGGGGTGCCTTCGGCTGGGATGATGTGGGTTCCTGGCCCTCACTCTCTGGACATTTCACCGCAGACCAAGACGGGAATGTGATCATCGGCGCCTGCGAACAGCGAGAAGCCCATAACAATATCGTTGTCTCAGAAAACCGCCTGACCGCACTCATCGGGGTCGATGGACTCATCGTCGTACATTCGGAAAATGCCACGCTCATCTGTCCGAAGGAACGAGCTGAAGAGGTGAAAAAGTTACTTCAGCGCGTTGCACAACGACCAGATGGCGCCAAATATGTCTAAACGCTTTAAATTGACCATCGCCTACGATGGCAGCGCCTACTCCGGCTGGCAGATTCAAGCTAATGCGCCAAGTGTGCAACAGGTGATCGAAACGACGCTTAAAAAGATCATCGGTCATCCAGTCACAGTGCATGGAAGCGGGCGTACAGACCAAGGGGTTCATGCCCGGGGGCAAGTCGCACATGTGGATATTGACACGCCGATGAAGCCGGAGTCGCTCTGCCGTGTCCTGAATGGACGTCTTCCCCTGGATATCCGCATCCTCAAGGCGTCCATTGCAAAGCCTGATTTCCATGCGCGTATCTCCGCCAAGGGCAAAGAGTATCGTTATACGGTCTGGAACGATCCCATCTGTTTACCTGACCGACGGCTTTATACCACGTATATCTACCGTCCGCTGAATCTCGTCGCCATGCAAGAGGGTGCGCGGCAGTTTGTGGGCCGACATGATTTTGCCTCTTTTACAGCGAACCCTCATCGCGCAATCGAAACCACGGTCCGCTCCGTTTACTCCTTCACCGTGAGCAAGCGCGGCAAAGAGATTCTCTTTCGTGTGAGTGGCGAGGGTTTTCTCTACAAGCAGGTGCGCAGTATGGTCGGCTTTTTGATTCGCATCGGCGAGGGCGCAGAGAAGCCCAAGGCTGTCACCGAGTTATTGACCTCGTGCGCACCCCGCAAAGCGCGTGTCCCTTCCGCTCCCCCCAACGGACTCTCCCTCTGGCGCGTCTGGTATAAATAGCGGAAGCTGGAAGCTCCCTCCACTCTGATCACAAAGTTCTATCTTTTCTCAAGAAAATAGACCCCTACCCAATATGTTTTCTGTAAAGGCGGACGAGGAAGCTGGCGAGGGCGGCGGCTTCGGCTTCGGTGTTGTCTCTGGAGAAAGAGATGCGGATGGTGCCGGATGCGTGAGGGACGGGGAGCTGGATGGCGCGAAGGACATGGGAAATCACGGTCTCTTTTGAGTTACAGGCCGAGCCGGTGGAGACGGCGACGCCCTTAAGATCGAGGATATTCAGCAGCCCCTCCGCGTTCATGCCAGGCAGTGAGAGGCTGATCAGGAGAGGCAGAGGGGTCGTAATTAGACATAGGACATTCATCATCCCTTCTCCTCAAG
>CAYWNP010000005.1:0-2935 GCA_964459675.1 uncultured Akkermansia sp.
ATTTTCATCATTAACTTATCCTCCATAAGTTGATTGCGCCCTGCTTGCGGCGAATCCATTTTTGGCCTTTAAAGCCGGTCTCGATCAAACGGAAGTTCTTTTCGAGCTCGACTGTTTTGAAATAGAAGTAAAAACCGCCATACTTTTCAATCGAACGCTCGGCAGCGGGGACCATACGTTCTTCAAGCTTTTCATACTCAACCGGAAGCGCATACGCACCTAAGGGCTTCTCGCCGACGGGTTCGCTGTGAATCCAGATGCGTTCCCCTTTTAAGAGACTCCCTGTTCCTCCACCTGAATAGGGTGCTGCCCAAGCGGTTATGTATTCAATCTGCTGGTCAGCGAGTGATTCATAGAGGTCGCCCTTCTTTGGAAAACGTGTATTCGCAGGAAGAAGGCTAGCTTCATACTCCTTGGCCCATGCAGCTTCCGGGTTTCCGACCGACTTGCGTTTGCCAGCTTTCATCTCGGCAAAGAGGTCATCATAGGTAAGATTCCAGCCCTCTGGCATCGGCGGTGTCTCCGCCCGCGCAACGGGGACAGGTTGATGGGCTTGTTTACTAAATAATTTTATGATCCAATTCATCATTCCCTTATTCCTTGCCCTCTTTGTGCGATGAAGCATTTATTCTAGCACAAAAAGTTAGAGGGAGTCTATTCTTCATGAAGAGAATCGACTCACCAGCGAACGCGTGTTAGCAGAAATGCTTAAAGAACACGTCGTGATGTTGAGGCAGACTTTCCATCCTCGGGACTGCTCGCATCCTGAGAATAGGGAACCGTGAGCTGATTATATTGCCGCGCTCATCGCATGGGCTTATCTGTTCCCGTGTCCTGTTTCCGGGTTGTTTAGCTGATTCGGATACTCTTGATCGCGTCGATGGTGCCAAACGTCTGCAACAACCAGAGACAGAGTACAACGACAACGACGACGTTTAGAATCGTCTTCACAGGTCTGGCCATTGGGATGAATCGGTTGATCGCCCACAGGCCGACACCGATCGCGATTATGACGAGGATGATGTTAATGAGAGGCATATAGATTCCTTCCTGACTTATTGAGTTATTCATTAAGTTGTGATCATGTTACAGGACGGACTCGTATTTAAAAATAGGGTGTATCCCTACAAGCTGATGGTCTGTCCTTCTGTCGCTCCCTGCCAATGGAAAAATATTTTGGGAATATTTTCTTTATTTCATTTACAATAATTAACAATATTGTATATTAGTGTAAATGAAATACAGCGATTTAGGCAAGCTTCTGGGACAAGAGGGTTATTTTGACCTTGCAACCGTTGTGCAACTCACGGGTGAGCGCCGGGAGAGTATCTGCATTCAGTTGCACCGTTGGTGCAAGGATGGCAAGTTACTGGCACTGAGGCGGGGTATGTATGCCTTTCCGGCGGTTGGCGGTATGAGGGCTATCAATCCTGCTGAACTCGCCAACAGACTTTACACGCCATCCTATATCAGCACGTACTGGGCCATGGGCTATTATGGGCTAATTCCTGAAAAAGTGGTTACCTATACCAGCGTCACCTCCCGGGTCACGCGCTCGTTCAGCAATGCTCTGGGTCTGTTTAGTTATCAGAGCCTCAAACCCGATGCTTTCTTTGGGTACAGGCCTGTGATGATGGGGGATCAGAAAGTACTGATTGCAGAACCCGAGAAGGCTTTATTGGATCTTTGGTATCTGGAACAGGGGGCCTGGAGCCACGAGCGTATGGAAGCGATGCGTTTTCAAAACCAGGAGGTGATTGATGAAGGGAAGCTTCATGCGTATGCAGAGCGATTCCAATCGCCACGACTTGTTAAAGCTGTTGATACGTGGACACGTGTGAACCGTAGTCAAAATGAAGGGACGGTGGAGTTATGAAAGAGGAAGCGTTGACCATCATTCGCGGACTATCCAATCCAACGGACAAGCTGAATCTGTTGCGGGAGTATATGCAGGCCATGGTGCTCCGCTCGTTGCATGAGAGTGAAGCGTTTGTCAATCTCGCCTTCGTGGGGGGTACGGCCCTGCGTTTTGTTCATCAGTTGCCTCGGTTTTCAGAAGACCTTGATTTCGCTCTTGAGTCTACGGACGGGTATAACCCTCAGGCGTGGATGAAGAAGGTGAAGAGCGATCTGCAGTTTGCCGGGTTCCAGACCACAGTGACTTGGAATGATCATACAACGGTTCATAAGTCATGGATTAAGGTTGCAGGACTATTGAAGGAGGCAGGGTTGTCCGGCCAAACGGACCAAAATCTGTCGATCAAACTGGAGATTGATACCCGTCCGCCTTCAGGAGCAATCAGCGAGAGGGGCATTGTCAACCGCCATGCCATGTTATCACTTCGCTATTATGATCTGCCTTCCTTAATGGCTGGGAAAGTACATGCATTGCTGACGCGGAAATATGCAAAAGGCCGAGACTGGTATGATCTCGTTTGGTATCGTGGCAAGCGACCTCCGGTTGAACCCAACATGGAACAGTTACAACAGGCCCTCAATCAGACGCAAGGCCAAGGTGCCTTGGACGCTCAGAACTGGAAGTCAGGGGTGATCGAAAAGGTAAGGACACTTGATTGTGCGACATTGATCAATGATGTGAAGAATTTTCTCGAACATCCCGAAGATGCCGCCCTGCTGACAGAAGAGAATATTTGCGCTGTGCTGAAATAGGGGACGGGCGAAGGGCTTACACCTTGCCCTTGAAAATCCGGTGGATGAATATTGTGTAGCCGATCACCACTGGCATGCCGAGGAGGGCGATGACGAGCATCACGCTGAGGGTGCGGAGAGATGATGAGGAGTTGAAGATGGTGAGTGAGAGCGCCGGGTCATTGGTCGCGATGACCAGATTGGGGAAGAGGACCGCGACCACGGAGAGCATCACCAGCGCGATGCTCGCGCAGGAGGCCAGAAACGCCTTGAGATCCTCGCCCTT
>CAYWNP010000005.1:3035-42661 GCA_964459675.1 uncultured Akkermansia sp.
TCACCAGCGCGATGCTCGCGCAGGAGGCCAGAAACGCCTTGAGATCCTCGCCCTTCCGGTTAAAATTCTTGATCAGCGCGAGCGCAACCACGGCCAGTGTGGCGAGCACGAATGGTAACACCACGCCGTTGCGCAGGTAGCAACTGGCGGTCCAGCCAGTGGCTACAAAAAAGAGTAACGCATAAACTCGCCAGGTTTGGGCTGCCCAGAGTCGCGCCTTAAGCTGAGTCTCGCCGCCCGTCTTGACCGCCAGATAGAGCGCGCCGTGCAGGGCGAACATCGAGAATCCAACGAGGCCAATTACCAACGAGTAGGGGTTGAGGAGGGCCAGAAAGCCACTGGTGTAATCGCCGTTCGGAGCCAGGGGCAATCCTCTCAGGAGATTGCCCACGGCCACGGCGTAGAGCAGGGAGGGCAGCATGCTGCCGAACGAGAAGGCCATGTCCCAGGCTGCCACCCAGCGGGGATCCTCGACCTTGTTGCGATATTCGATCGACACGGCGCGGAAGATCAGTCCCAACAAGATCAACATCAGTGGCAGATAAAAACCGCTGAAGATGGTCGCGTAGACCGCCGGGAACGCGGCAAAAAGGGCTCCGCCGCCCGTGAGCAACCAAACCTCGTTGCCGTCCCAGAAGGGTTCGATGGAGTGGATGAAGCTGCTCCGCTCCTTGCCTTTTTTTGCGAAGAGGTGCCAGCAGCCGACCCCGAGATCGAAGCCGTCAAGAATGGCATAGCCGATGATCAGAATTCCGATGAGGAGCAACCAGATGATTTGCAGGGTGATCATGAGCGCACCTCCTCTTCAAGGGGTTGGGGACCTTTGTCGAATTGTCGTCCGAGCAGATAGAGCCACACGCCAAAAAGTAATGAGTAAATCAAGGAGAAGAGGATGATCGACACCAGGATCTCCCCAGCGGAAACCGAGCCCGAGACAGCGTCCTTTGTCCGCATCAGATTATAGACGACCCACGGTTGACGTCCGACTTCCGCCGCGATCCAGCCAAGTTCATTGGCGATAAAGGGTAAGGGGATTGTCAGAGCGGAGCAAGTGAGGAAGAGCCGGTTCTGCGCCACGGTGCCACGCCACCAGAGGAATAGGCCCATCATTCCCAGCAGTGTGAACCAACCGCCGAGATAAACCATCAGATGGAAACTGAAGAAGGTTGTGAGGAGCGGGGGGCGGTCTTCTTTGGGAAAGTCTTTGAGTCCCTGGACTTTGGTGTCTTTAGACATGCCGACCATGAGGCTGAGTCCATTTGGAACAGTGATCGCCCAATCGGTCGTTTCCGTTTGGGCGTTCGGGATGCCGAAGAGCACCAGAGGTGCACCAGTCCGGGTCTCCCAGAGTCCTTCGAAGGCGGCCAGTTTGGCAGGTTGTGTTTCAGCGACCTGCACCGCGTGTCCATGGCCGATGCCCATCACCAGCATGATGGAGAGGAAGAACGGGATGAGCGCGCTCTTGAGCGAGCGTTCCGCAAACGCCACATGTCGCTTCTTCAACAGCATGAGCGCGGATACGCCAATCACGAAGAAGGTGCCGACCACCAGTGCCCCGGCGATGACATGAAAATAACGTGGCAAGGTCGAGGGGTTGAAGACCGCCTCCCAGAAGCTCGTCAGTTCGGCCCGCCCATTCACGAGATGATACCCTGCGGGGGTCTGCTGCCAGGAGTTAGCCACGACGATCCAGAAGGCAGAGAGGGTTGCACCGAGAGCCACCAGCAGGCTTGAAAGCCAATAGAGCTTACGGGAGACACGCTTCTCGCCATAGAGCAGGATGGCGAGGAAACTGGACTCTAGAAAGAAGGCGAAGATGCCCTCGGCAGCCAGGGGTGCGCCAAAGATGTCGCCCACAAAGCGCGAATAGGCAGCCCAATTGGTGCCGAACTGGAACTCCATCGTAATGCCCGTGGCCACACCGATGGCGAAGGTGATGGCGAACATGTGCATCCAGAAGCGGGAGAGCTGCTGAAAGAGCGGGTCACCGGTTTTCAAGAAGCGCGTCTGGTAAAAGAACAGCATCCACGCCAACCCGATCGAGAGCGGCGGGAAAATATAGTGAAAGCCAATGGTCAGGGCAAATTGCAACCGAGCTAGAAATACAGCATCCATACAAATACCTCCATCGTTATGCGAGCTGGCTGAGGAAGCGCATATCGTTCTCATAGAGCCAGCGGATATCAGGGATGCCATACTTGATCATGGCGATGCGTTCGACGCCGAAGCCAAAGGCATAGCCATAGACCTTCTCTGGGTCATAGCCGACAAATTGGAAGACGCGCGGATCAACCATGCCCGCACCTGCGATCTCGATCCAGCCGCTCATCTTGCAGACGCGGCAGCCCTTGCCAGCGCAGACGTGACAGGAGAAGTCCACTTCGACGCTCGGTTCTGTAAAGGGGAAGAAGTGTGGACGGAAGCGAACACCTGCCTTCGACCCCATCATCTCGCTGGCATAATAGGCGAGCGTCGACTTGAGGTCTGCGAGCGAGACAGGCTGGGTATCCACATAGAGTCCTTCGATCTGGTGGAAGTTGGCGCTGTGCGTTGCGTCTGTGGTGTCACGGCGATAGGTACGTCCGGGGGTGATGATGCGCATCGGGGGCTGATGCTGGGTCATCATGCGGATCTGGACAGGCGAGGTCTGGGTGCGTAGCAGGAGGTTGTCCGTCAGCCAGAAGGTGTCCGAA
The DNA here is from genome assembly GCA_964459675.1 of uncultured Akkermansia sp. Lineage (GTDB taxonomy): Bacteria > Verrucomicrobiota > Kiritimatiellia > RFP12 > UBA1067 > CAIZQW01. Next base: position 5,729 of record CAYWNP010000005.1, read on the forward strand.
GGATCCATCGAGGGATGGTGGGCCGGGGTGTTGAGCGCAGTGAAGTTATTGAAGCGATTTTCGATGTCGGGTCCGTCAGCAACGGTGAACCCCAGACGCGCAAAGATGGCGGCGGTCTCTTCAATCACACGGGAGACCGGGTGCTTTGACCCTGGCGCGAACCAGCGTCCAGGAAGGGACGGATCAAACGCTGGACCCTTTGTCTCCTCGGTGGCCACGGACAGATGCTTCTCGTTGAGGGCAGCCTCAAGTGCGGCACGCCAAGCTTGGGCACGCTTGCCGAACTCCGGGCGCTCTTCGGCAGGAACCTCCTTCATCTGCTTGATGATGGCGGGCAACAGACCATTACGGCCGAGATATTTGACACGAAGTTGCTCAAGGGCGGTGGGCTCGGTGACGGACGCGACTTCAGCCAAGGACTGGGAATGGTGGAGATCAAGCTCTGCAAGTGTCATACACATTCACTCTCTTTCAAAATTGAAAACGATAATATACCCCAATTACCGCACGGAATCAATTTTCTTATGGCAAAAATACGTTTTTGCTCTTTTGTTTGCAATAGGGGGTCGTCCTGTGCTATCGTATAAATCGGTTTTATTTATCTATTTTTGGTTCTGATTTGAACAGGCCTAACGCATCTATTTTTGGATTTTTGATTCATGAGAAGACTTGATTTGACTGGTGAGTGGACTGTCCGTAGGGAGAGTTCGAAGAAAATTTATAAAGCGGTTATCCCCGGATGCCTCCATGCTGATCTATTGTTGGCTCAGGAAATTCCGGATCCTTTCATTGGGCGGAAACTCCAGGACTCGGCCTGGGTTGCAGAGGAAGCGTGGACCTACGAAAACATCTTTACCAGCGATGACCTCTCGGGTTTTTCGCGTGTGATGCTCTCGCTCGAAGGCGTGGAAGGCGTTGCAACTGTCTCGCTGAATGGCCAGAAGCTGGGCAAGACAGAGGCTTTGGCGCACCGGTCAGAGTTTGATGTCAAGAAGCACCTGAAGATCGGAAAGAATACCCTGTCGCTCGCCTTTGATCCCGCAGTCAAGAGAGGGAAGGGTCAGGTACCGCCTTTAAAACCTGCCCCAAACCTGCCGACGATGGGAATCGCTGGTGATGCCTCCATTCTGGCTTTCGATGGTGTCCGCGTGACGGATGTGCTTATTGAACAAGATTTCTCAACAGCGCCAACGTTTGTTGGAATCGATGTGACGGTTTGTACGGAGCGCTTCGATCCCGATCGCCACATGGAGGTGCTCGTTCGCATTTGCTACAAGGGCAATACCCTTCATGAGGTGCGCGATATTTTGAAGAAGGACCGTCAGTCGCTCCACCTTAAGCTAAAGAATGCACAATATTGGTGGCCCGCTGGGATGGGTGAGCAGCCTTTGTATGAAATCCTGATCGATGTCTATGCTGAGCGTGTTTGCCTTGAACACCTTTCCAAGCGTATTGGTATTCGCGATATACACGTTCAAAAGGGGAAGGATGGGCAGGTGACGCTTGTTGCGAACAAACAGCCTGTCTTCGTAAAAGGAACCCGCTGGGTCTCGCCCGATCTCTTTCCTGCACGTCTCTCCCGTATGGAGTATGCACGCTTGGTCAAGGCCACCGTTGTGGCGAACATGAATCTGTTGCGCTTGCATGAAATGGCCGACTTCGAATGCAATGCCTTCTACGATCTGTGCGATGAATATGGCGTGATGGTTTGGCACGACGCACTCGATGTTGATCTTGAGACGAATATCCGCCGTTTGCGTCATCATGCCTCCCTGGCTGTTTGGGGGTGCGAGGATGCAGGCGTGATCAAAAAACTCAAAGTGGAGGATCCTGGACGTGCGATTCTGCCTGTCGAGCTTTTCTTGCGCAAGGAGACGTTCTCGGTCGCGTCCTTTCCTGATCAACGTATTGTTCAAACGTATCTATCGGAAGAAGAACGAAATCTCTCTCATCCCACCTGTGTCTATCATACAGAAGAGGATCTGGCACTCGCTGGAATGGTCTCTAGTTTTGCCAAGCACTTTCTCTTTCCGACGCATTTCGAAAGCGTGCTCTGGCTGAGCCAAATTCAGCAGGGTGTTTTGCTGAAGCGCGACTGGGAGTATGTGCGGTGTATGCTGGGGGATTCCAAGGGGTTTATTCATGGACGCCTGAATGACTTCTGGCCTCAATGCAGTCACTCGACTGTTGATTACGAAGGCCGCTGGAAAGCTGCGCATTATATGTTGCGCAAGGCGATGATGCCCCTCTGGACAACAGGACTTTATTCTGAAGAAACAAAACAGGTGGAACTCTTTGCCTTTAATGATTTGCAGAGACTGTTTAAAGGTTCGCTGGTCTGGCGCTTAGTTCGTACACAGGGGGAGTTAGTCGCCGAGGGTTCAAAAGAGGTGGCGCTTTCACCTTCCACGCGCGATAGCATCTGTGCGCTCCCTCTTGCCGAATTTCTGGATAAGTATGGTGCTGCAGATCTCTTCCTCTGGTTGGAGTTGAAGGATGAGAAGGGGAGTACGGCAGCTTCAAATGTTGTTTATTTCTGTGAACCCCGGGAGTGGGCGCTACCCCATCCGCGTATGCGCGCTGATATTCGGATTTGGGATGACAATAGTTTTGCGGTCACCTTGACGAGCCCCTATACTGTGATGTGGGTGTGGCTCTCTCTTGAGGGGATGGATGCTCGCTATGATGATAACTACTTCTGTCTGGAACCCGGGAAACCTATACGCATTCGCGTGACCCCCGCGCGTCGCATCAAGTCTGAGCAGTTCAATCAGCTCATTCGTATCGGCTCGCTCCGCGACACCTGGCAGGAAAAACGTACGCTCATGCAGATGGTCGTTCCGCAGAAGAAAGTTGCTGACAAGAAGTAGTCCTTGTTTGGAACTGCAATAAGAATTGCCTTATTGCCTCATTGCCTTATTAAAAATTGGACGTTCAATGTTCGATGTTGAATGTTGGATGTTCGCATTCCTATTCGTGTGGTTCGTGTCATTCGGATGCTAAGAGTGAACCCAAAGTTTTAGAACCCTGAATCCCGAACCCTGGCTCTAAGGTATCAATAAGACTTATTGACACTTACTGACACTTTCCGACTTATTGACACTGCCACCAATAGGATCGACAAGGTTTGTGAAGCTCGCCATTTTACGCCTTCACGAACGGATTCGTGAAGCGTGCGTTGGACTGCAACTCGGCTTCGATCTCCATGAGGCGGTTATATTTGGCGGTACGTTCGCTGCGGCAGAGGGAACCCGTCTTGATCTGTCCGCAACCTGTGGCCACGGCTAAGTCGGCGATGAAGGTATCTTCTGTCTCGCCTGAACGATGGGAGACGACAGCCCGCCAGCCTGCATCCTGGCAGAGACGGATCGCTTCGAGCGTCTCCGTCACGGTGCCGATCTGATTGAGTTTGATGAGCACGGCATTGGCGGATTCTTCTCGGATGCCCTTGGCAATGAAGCGCGTGTTGGTCACAAAGAGGTCGTCCCCGACGATCTGCACCTTGTCGCCGAGTGTGGCGGTCATAGCCCTAAAACCCTCCCAATCCTCTTCGGCTAAACCATCTTCGATTGAGACGATCGGAAAGCGGGTCGCCCAGTCTGAATAGAGGTCAATCATCTCTTGAGTGGTCTGGAGTCCCAAGCCAGACTTGGCGAGATTGTATTTCCCCCCTTCTGCAAAGGAGCTGGCAGCAGGATCGAGCGCAAGGCTGACATCGTGTCCCGGCTTGTATCCCGCCGCAGAGATCGCGGCGACAATCAGTTCGCACGCCTCCTCGTTTGACTTGAGGTCTGGCGCAAAGCCTCCTTCATCGCCCACGCCCGTCGAATATCCCTGTTTAGCGAGAATTTTCTGAAGGGCATGAAAGACCTCTGCACCGCATCTGACCGCCTCGCAGAGGGTTGGAGCGCCGACAGGGACCACCATGAACTCCTGGAAGTCAACGCGCGTTTGCGCATGCTTTCCGCCGTTGAGAATGTTCATCATCGGCATCGGCAGCAACAGTTCGCTATCCTTGTTGAGCCACTGATACAGGGGCTTCTTTGCAAACTGAGCGGCCACGCGTGCCACCGCCATGGAGACCCCCAGCATGGCATTGGCCCCTAGTTTAGATTTGTTGGGCGTTGCATCCCGTTCAATCATCAGGCGGTCAATCTCCTCCAGGCTGGAGGCGTGATACCCTTTCAACAAGGGGGCGATGATGGTGTTGACATTTGAAACAGCCTTCAAAACACCCTTGCCTTGGTAACGCAGGCGGTCACCGTCGCGTAACTCCACAGCTTCATTCACGCCTGTGGAGGCGCCAGAGGGCACAGAAGCAGAGGCACGCGTTCCATCGGACAGCGTGACCGTGACGCGCAGGGTGGGATTCCCCCGCGAATCAAGGATTTCCATGGCTTGGATGGTCTGAAGGGTATCGTTCATAAGGAAACCTCAGTTTAAACCTTGGCTAGAACATTTTCTTAAAATGCGTAGCCGTTTTTTCTCACAGAGCCCACAGAGCGCACGGAGGAATCCAATTGATCTATAAATCATCGATGGAACAGGGCAACATAGAAGGTCTTAATCATTCATTCAGTATAATTACTTCTCTGTGTCCTCTGTGCCTCTGTGAGGGACTGCACATTTAATTAATAGGTGCTAATGCGGCATCATAATTCGGCTCTTGGGCGATCTCAGGAACCAGTTCAACATAGGTTATTTTACCCGTGGGCGCGATCACGATGACCGCGCGAGCCATGAGTCCGGCAAGCGGACCTTCTGCGAGCTGTATGCCATAATCCGTGCCGAAGGAGGGCGAACGGAACGTGGAGAGTGTAACGATATTGCGCAGAGCCTTTGATTCGCAAAAACGACCTTGTGCAAAGGGAAGATCGGCAGAGACGTTGATCATCACAACATTGTCACGCTTGCTGACGGCTTCGTTAAATTTTTGGGCGGAGATCGCGCAGACCGGGGTGTCCAAGCTTGGGACGATGCTGAGGATAACCGTCTTTCCCTTGAAGTCCGCCAACTGCTTGTCGGAGAGGTCTCCTGCAGCAAGCTTAAAGTTAGGGGCCTGTTGTCCGACCGAGGGGAAGGTTCCCGCGAGTTTGAAAGGGGTTCCTTTGAAGGTGACAGTACTCATATTCTGATTCCTTTTTTCTGTTTGGGTGTTTTATTTTTTACTCTGCTGTGTTTGTTCAAAAAGAGTTGCGACATAAGGCCAATTCACCACGTTCCAGAAGGCGTCTACATAGCTGGCTCTCAGGTTCTGATACTTTAAATAATAGGCATGTTCCCAGACGTCAATGGCCAGGATCGGCGTTCCCTTTTTCTCCGCGATATCCATGAGCGGGTTGTCCTGATTAGCAGTGGAGGAGAGGAAGAGTGAGCCATCGGGTGCAACGCAGAGCCATGCCCAGCCACTGCCGAACCGGGTCATTGCTGCCTGCTTAAAGGCCTCCTTAAAAGCATCAAAGGAGCCAAAGGTGATGGTGATCTTCTCCAGCAATGCGCCAGTCGGCTTTCCTCCTCCCTTGGGGGACATGATGTTCCAGAAGAAGGTGTGGTTGAAATGGCCGCCCAGATTATTGCGGAGTGCTGTTGGGCGCTTGCCGATCTCCGGCAAGATCGCCTCCATGGTCTTGCCGGCAAGATCAGTGCCCTCAAGCGCCTTAAGGGTATTCGTGAAATACGCCTTGTGGTGGCGTGAATAGTGGACCTCCATGGTCTTTGCGTCAATATGCGGTTCGAGCGCATCGTAGGCATACGGCAGGGGCTGGAAGATGATGGCGGGTGTGTTCGTCTGGGCATTGCAACACGCGGTAAACGCAAGCGCAGCAGCCGAGAGTAAGGTTGTTCTCATGGTTGTTCTCCTAACGAGGTGGTCGTACATAACTTAACTGTAGTGATATAATACACCCCCTTCAGCCTCTGACGCAAGGCCATTTTTGTGCCCTAAAAATCTTCTGCTTGCTCAGGGGGTGAGTCATTCGGTATAGTATGCCCCCACTATGGATACGGAACAGATCGAAACAAAATTAAAGCAGATGATTGTCGAGCGTCTCTTCCTTGATGTTTCCCCGGAAGCGATTGACACCGAGGCCTCGTTGATGAGTACCTACGGTGTGGACTCGGTCTGCCTTTTGGAACTGGTGGTGGGACTTGAAGAGGCCTTCGGGATCGTTCTTGAAGATGAGGCTTTTGACCTTCGTCACTTTTCTTCCGTTGCTGCATTGCGTGACTTTGTAAAGGCTCGACTCTAATGGCTGAAGAAATCTCGTTATCACTCTCCCCTGAAAAGGCCGTCCAACAGGACCAGATTCTCGCTGCTGCGGCTCAGTACCTCCAAAAGCCTGTGGCGCAACTTTTAGATGTGCGCATCTTGAGACGCTCTATTGATGCGCGTCGCAAACCCATCGTTGTCAACTTAACGCTTGCGGTGAGTATGGACCCTTCGGACAAGGTGCAACAGGCTCCTTTTGACTATCCGGATGTTTCCACAAAGCCCGTCGTGACTATTGTCGGTGCCGGACCAGCAGGTCTCTTTGCCGCGCTCCGCTTGATCGAACTGGGCTTTCGGCCTGTTGTGTTGGAGCGGGGACAGGATGTCTCTACGCGAAAGCGCGACATTGCCCAGCTCCACCTGACCCAAGAGGTGAAGCCAGACTCCAACTACTGTTTTGGCGAAGGCGGTGCTGGGACCTTTTCGGACGGTAAGCTCTATACGCGCTCCAAGAAGCGCGGCGACAACGCCCGTGCCTTGGCCCGTCTCCATTTTCATGGTGCTCCAGAGGAGATCACCTACGAGGCTCATCCGCATATTGGCTCTGACAAGCTTCCAGCCATCATCGCGAATCTCCGCAAGGCGATTCAGTCGGCTGGAGGCGAGGTCCGTTTTGGTGTCCGCGTGGAAGAACTTATCCTTCGCGACGGAGCGATTGCAGGGCTTAAGACAGCAGATGGCGCAACGATTGAGACAGCTGACGTCATCTTGGCGGTTGGCCACTCGGCGCATGATCTTTATGTCGCGTTACACCGACAAGGCGTGCGGCTTGAGGCCAAACCCTTTGCGATGGGGGTGCGCGTCGAACATCCACAGACCCTCATCAATGCGATTCAGTATCATCGGGAGCCCGCACAGATACCCTTTCTGCCACCCGCGACCTATTCCCTTGTGCATCAGGCGGACGATCGGGGCGTCTACTCCTTCTGCATGTGTCCGGGAGGCTTCATTGTGCCAGCGGCCACGACGCCAGAGACGATTGTCGTCAACGGCATGTCGCCAGCCCTGCGCAACACTCCCTTTGCCAATGCTGGGATCGTGGTTGAACTGCGGCTGGAAGATATGGGCGGTAACGTTCTTCGAGATCCACTGGCCGGCTTGCGCTTTCAGCAAGGGTTGGAACGCCTCGCCTTTCAGCATGGCGGAGGGGGGCAGGTTGCGCCTGCCCAGCGATTGGCTGACTTTGTCGCCGGGAGACGGCCACAGGATCTGCCGGAGGCCTCCTACCTGCCAGGGCTGGCTGTCTCGCCACTCCACGAATGGTTGCCGACTGCCATTCGGACGCGACTCCAAGAGGGTTTTCGGTTTTTTGACAATAAAATGCGCGGTTTTTTAACCAACGAGGCGATTGTCGTGGGGGTGGAGTCCCGGACCTCCTCGTCCGTACGCATTCCGAGGGATCGTGAAACCCTCGAACATGTTCAAATTAAAGGGCTTTATCCCTGTGGCGAGGGTGCTGGGTATGCTGGAGGAATCCTCTCCTCCGCCCTAGATGGTGAGAACTGCGCAGAAGCCCTTGTCAAACGGCGATTAGGAGGATCTATTTAAAAAAGAGAAGAAAAGTGATTTTTTTGCCGAAACGCGATTGACATCGGCAATCAATTAAGTTAATATGGCCAACCTTTTTGTGAAAAGAAGAGACAAGTTAGGAAAATGATGAGAACGTTTATTCCAGAAAATCCAGGTGATGCTCGTGGCTGGCAGCTGGTCGATGCGGCGAATAAGCCGTTGGGCCGCTTAGCGGTTAATATTGCCAATGTGTTGCGCGGTAAAACCAGCGCAAAGTTTGATCCCAGTGTGGATACAGGTGATTTTGTGATCGTGATCAACGCAGACAAACTCTGCCTGACCGGTCGTAAGATGACTCAAAAAGAGTACCAGCGTTATTCGGGCTGGCGGGGTGGTCTTAAGACCTTCTCCGCCGAGACCATGCTGGAAAAGCATCCTGAGCGCATGATCATGGAAGCTGTTTGGGGCATGTTGCCCAAAAATAACATCAGCCGTTGGATGATGACCCGTATCAAGGTCTACCGTGGTGCTGAGCATCCGCATATCGCGCAAAAGCCGGTAGCGGCAGCGTTTTGATGACATTGCTTCACTAAGGAAGAGGTTAAAAGATGGCGAAAGAAATTTCAGCAGGAACAGGACGTCGTAAAACAGCGGTTGCTCGCGTTCGCTTGGTTCCTGGTAAAGGTAAGTGGACGGTCAATGACGTGGCTTTGGACGAATACATTCATAGCGAAGCGCTTCGCGTGTATCTGGCTCAGCCTTTGGCATTGACAGGTATGGATGGCAAGTACGATGTGCTCGTTTCCGCAAAGGGTGGTGGCATCAGCGGCCAGTCCGGTGCGATTCGTCATGGCTTGTCCCGTGCGTTGATTGCCTCGGACGCAAGTCTGCGTGAGGTGTTGAAAAAGGCTGGTTGCCTCACACGTGACTCCCGTATGAAGGAACGTAAAAAGCCTGGCCAACCTGGCGCCCGCAAACGCTTCCAGTTCTCGAAGCGTTAATCGTATCCTTCTTCATATCCTGTGGAATATACGGGCGCCGCGCCTGCGGTTAGCCCGTATTTTGTTTTATAGCAGACTGAACTATTATGCCTTTAAAATTTTTAAAAAAGCTCACAGACAAGTTGCTCGGAAAGAGTCAGCCTGAAAAGAGCACCCCTCGGAAAACCACCCAAAAGAAAGACGCTCACGGTCGTCCGGTCGCCTCGCGGGGCACACATGAGCGTACCGGTCCTCGACAAGATGAGGGCAGGGGTAAGAGTGGCTGGACACCTCGTGCATCACAGCGGAGTGAGTCAGAAGGCCGTGGACAAGGGCAGCCTCGTCGCGGTGGAGAACGTCCTCCTTCAAGACGGGATGGATATGCAGAGCAGAGAGGTCCTCGGCCAGAACGTCCCCCGCGTCCGCCACGTGCTCCTCGTCCTCCGCAGGCTGAAACGCCAGTTGTTCAAGACGCACCCCCTCCCAGTCGTCAGGACGCACCGCGTCACGACGCACCCCGTCAGGCTGAGCGTTCGATGCCACACAGTGCGCGCTCTGTTGCGCGTCCTGGCATGGATCCACGGCGTGGACGCGATGCAGGCCCAGGCGAACGCATGAATACAGCCGCGAACGTGCAGCGTCCTGGTGGAGCGGTTCACGAGAGTGAACTCGAAAAGCGTCGGTCGGATCATAGTACGTGGACCTTAGATCAATTTCAAGTTCCAGAGGTTGAGGGCAAGAAGCGTTTTCATGACTTTGATCTGCCCGCGGAGATCATGCATGCCGTGGCGGATCTCAATTTTCAATATTGCACGCCGATTCAGGCGATGAGCCTTGAACATGCCTTGGCAGGCAAGAATGTGGCGGGTAAGGCCCAGACGGGAACAGGAAAGACGGCGGCCTTCCTTGTCGCTATCCTGACGCGCTATTTGCGGACGCCTGAGTGCCGCGCAGACCAGGGTGGACGTCCCCGTGCACTGGTGATCGCGCCGACACGTGAACTGGTCATTCAGATCTGTAAAGATGCCGATTTGCTTGGAAAGTATTGCGGCCTGCGTTCATTGGCTGTCTATGGCGGCATGGACTACGAACGCCAGAAGCGCGAAGTTCTTGATCAGCCCGTGGATCTGTTGGTGGCCACGCCTGGGCGTCTGTTGGATTTTGTGCGCACGCGCGTGATTGACCTCTCGCTGGCGGATACGCTGGTGATTGACGAAGCCGACCGGATGCTGGACATGGGCTTCATTCCAGATGTCCGTACGATCATTCGTCGCCTCCCGCCGAAAGAGAAGCGCTGTACCATGTTGTATAGCGCGACACTCTCCGATGACGTCATGAATTTGGCGGCGCAATGGATGGATGCGCCTGTCCGTGTTGAGACAGAGACTGAGCCAGGTGCGACAAAGACGGTTAAGCAGATCGTTTTCGTGGTGACCTCTGACGAGAAGTTCACCGTGCTCTATAATCATATTCAGCAGTATCCAGATTCGCGTATGCTTGTTTTCTGCAACCGCAAGACGACAACCGAGGATGTGGCTGAGAGCCTGTCGCGCCGTGGGGTGCATTGCGAAACGTTGAGTGGCGATGTGAATCAGAACCGCCGCTTGCGTGTGCTGGAAGATTTTCGTGCGGGCAAGGTCCGTATTGTCGTGGCGACGGATGTCGCTGGACGAGGCATTCATGTGGATGACATTGGCTTTGTCATCAACTTTGACTTCCCGTATGCGCCTGAGGATTATGTGCACCGAATCGGACGAACAGGTCGCGCTGGACAGAGTGGCGTCGCCATCTCGTTTGCAGACGAAGATGAGTCCTTTACCATCCCGGAGATCGAAAAGTATATTAACGAAGAGCTGAAGTGTACCCTGTTGAAGGCGGATGATCCTTTATTGGCTCCGATCCCGAAAGTCGCACGTCGTCAAAGCTACGGCGCACCGATGGAGGAGAAGAGACCCCAAGAGGTTGTTGAGCAACAGGACGAGGTCTCTCAAGGAGAAGACCAGGCACCTGCTTACGCCTTTGCTCAGCCGCCCCCAGCACCTATCGAAACCCCGGTAGCAGTCGCTGCGCCGATCATAGTCCCAGAGCCAGTTCCGTCAATTGCAGCACCTTCGTTGCCACGGCAACCTATCCCCTCGAGAGAGGAGACGGTTTCTAAGCCTATGCCATCAGGACGTCCAGGACGTTTTTCAGATGAATGGGTTCCTGGCGGCGGAAATTAACGGTTGGACGATAAGGGAACGGTTGTGTTAATATAGAACAACTGGAGGACAAGCATGAAAAAAATCGTATGCGTCATGTTGACAGGGTTGGTCGGACTTGTCGGAACCGCTTCTGCTGAAGCCTTTGCTATTTATCAGGTGGCCGATATGGCTGGACAGACGGAATATCAGGTCTTGAGCAAGGAAGAGTTTGCCAAGCTGAACACAGAAATCAAGGAAGAGCAAAGGGTCCTTTCTGCCGTTCTGTCGGCTGCCAAGAAAGAGTGGGAGTCGAATAAAGAGAATAAGACAACGCCCTTCCCTGCCTCCAAGATCAAGGAGCGTACGTTCAAGAAGCTGAGCCAGGAGTTTCCGACCAAGGATATTGCCTCGGAGCGTTTGTCCCAGATGGAAGAGCGGGCCGCAAAGAAGATCGAGGAAGATAAAAAGGATAAAAGTAAAAACCGAGGCTCAAGATCTAAAGCCGATCCCGAAGATGCTTCTAAGGATGCCCTGAAGCAGATGATTGCCAACAGTGCGATTGCAGATGTCAATCGTTGCATGGCAGAGAAATTGGGACGGGAGGTTCCGACGTATGGTTTTGTCGGGACTGCTGGAAAGAAGGAAGTAAAAGCGGCGCCTGCAAAGGAAGTAAAGAAGGCCGATGCAAAGAAAGAGGCCGAGAAGAAGCCGGCTCATTGAGTTCACAGATGATAACATCGCTCTCCGACTGCTTCAACGGCGTTTTGCTTGTTGATAAACCATCAGGCTGTACATCGCATGATGTCGTCCATAAGATACGTAAAACCTTTAAAATTGAAAAGGTCGGTCATGGTGGCACGCTGGACCCCAACGCGACGGGGTTACTCATCATTTTACTGGGTAAGGGAACAAAGCTTTCCGACCAGATTATGGGGGGTGACAAGGTCTACAGCGGTGTGATGCGTTTGGGGCGTACGACCAGCAGTCAAGACTGCGATGGCGAAATTTTAGAGGAGAAGCCCTTCGAACAGATCGCCCAGGAGCAAGTCGTTGCGGAGATGAAGAAGTTGGAGGGGGATATTCAACAGATGCCGCCTATGGTCTCCGCGATCAAGCTCAATGGCGTTCCGCTCTATAAACTTGCACGAAAAGGCCAGGAGGTCGAACGGAAGACGCGCCTTGTCCATATTTACCGCTATCAATTGACGGAGTGGGCACCTCCTCTTGTCTCTTTCATTGTCGAATCTACCAAAGGGACCTACGTCCGTACCCTCGCGCATGACGTTGGCCAAGCGCTCGGGTGTGGTGCTTCGCTCGAGGCGTTACGCCGTCTGAAGTCAAGTGAGTTTGATGTGAAGGATGCTCTGACCTTTGATCAGGTCTTGGCTTTGACGCCCGAAGAGCTCGCGCCCCGTGTGATCCCCTTCGCGCGCCTGCTGGCAAGGTAAGGAATCTCATGACGGAACTCTTAACACGCGCCATGGCTGCGCCCTATCAATTGACCCATGAAGAACGCGTGGGTCTTCTGGGTTTGGACGAGACTTCCGAACTCTTCAATGCCGCGTATCAGGTCAAACTCCGGCATATTGGTAAAAAGGTGAGCCTGCGTGGTTTGATCGAACTGGGCAACATTTGCGCCAAGGATTGCTTTTATTGCGGGATCCGCAAGAGCAATGACGAGGTGAAGCGGTATCGCTTGCTGGTCGATGATGTCCTTCGCATGGCACAATGGTCCTTTGATCATGGCTATGGTTCAATCGTCCTGCAGTCGGGTGAGATCGAGTCCGAGGAGAACACAACCTTTATCGAACAGATTCTTCGCCAGCTCTATGAGCGCTTTGGGGAGAAGCTCGGCATCACCCTTTGTCTCGGTGAGCAGACAGAAGAGGTCTACCGTCGCTGGCTTGAAGCTGGCGCACATCGCTATTTGCTGCGACTGGAGACCTCATCCCCTGAACTCTATGCGCGACTCCATCCGCACGACCACCTCTTTGAGCGCCGAAAAGCCTGTATCCAGACGCTCAGGCGCCTCGGATATCAGACGGGGAGTGGTGTCATGATTGGGTTGCCAGGCCAGACCCTCGAGAACCTGTCGCAGGACATCGAATGTTTCCGTGAACTGGATTTGGATATGATCGGAATGGGACCCTATTTGCCCCATCATGGAACCCCGCTGGGGAAGGATGTGACCCTCTCTGCTGAGGAGTCAGGAAAATTGCTCAAGTTGGCTCTCAAGATGATCGCAGTCACGCGGCTCTACCTCCATGATGTCAACATTGCCTCGACAACCGCCTTGCAAGCCCTTGCGGACAATGGGCGCGAGCAGGGGCTTCTGGCAGGTGCAAATGTCATCATGCCCAATGTCACGGATACGGAATATCGCAAGCACTATCAGCTCTATGAGAATAAACCCTGTATGGATGAAAACTCGACACAGTGCAGAAGCTGCCTCCATGCGCGCGTCCGCTCGGTCGGTGAAGATATCCTCTGGGGCGAACGCGGCGACTCCAAACACTTCTTTGTGAAAGATAAAAAGCAGTAGCGTATTTAACCACAGAGAACACAAGGAACTCAAAGAAAGAGAATGTGTTCAGGTGACATACAGATGAGAAGAAGTGCATTTCAGTCGTGCGATAGAACATTAATGCTAAGACTTATTGACACTTACTGGCACTTCCAGACTTACTGACACTGAATAGAGTGCTTCGGCAGAGTGCATAGCAACGTTTTGGACCTCAGCTCTTGTAAACGACCGACATGGGTTAATATGTCTATTGACTAAATAGACATTTTTGGCTATAGTAAATGCATTCGTTTTTCTCAAGGAGATTTTCATGAACAGTGAAACAAGTCAACAAGGTTTAGGGACGCTCGCGCTCCATGCTGGGCAGGTGCCTGATCCGACAACAGGTTCGCGCGCCGTGCCCCTCTATCAGACGGCTTCGTATGTTTTTCGGGATGTTGAGCATGCGGCCAACCTCTTTGCGCTCAAGGAACCCGGCAACATCTATACCCGCTTGATGAATCCCACAACGGATGTCTTCGAGAAGCGCATGGCTGCGATCGAAGGCGGAACCATGGCCTTGGCGACGGCCACGGGGCAGGCGGCCATCAGCTTCGCGTTGCTTGCGATTTCCCAGGTGGGTGACCATTTTGTGGCGCTCGACAATCTCTACGGTGGCACATACCAGCTCTTTCACAACACCTTCCCGAAGCTGGCGCGTAAGGTCACCTTTGTTCCCTCTGACGCTTCAGCGGATGTGATCCGAAAAGCAATTCGTCCAGAGACTAAGGGTCTTTATGCCGAAATGATTGGCAATCCCAAATTGAATGTCGCCGATCTTGATATGTTGTCAGGTGTGGCTCGTGAAGCAGGCATCCCGCTGATCGTCGACAATACCGTTGGCGTCGGACTTGTGAAGCCTTTTGAACATGGGGCGGACATCATCGTCTCCTCAGCGACAAAATATATTGGCGGCCATGGAACCTCCCTGGGCGGCATCATTATTGAAAACGGAAAATTCCCGTACAACAATGGAAAGTTCCCCGAGTTCACCACGCCAGATCCCGGCTATCACGGTCTTGTCTATTGGGATGCTTTGGGAAGCAGTTGCCTCTGCACGAAGATTCGTATCTCGCTGATGCGTGACATGGGCTTTACGCTGAGTCCGTTCAACGCACGTGAGTTTCTCCTCGGCTTGGAGACGCTCCATCTGCGCCAGGCTCGCCACTGCGAGAATGCCCTGGCGGTCGCCCGTTTTCTGTCGAGCCATCCTCAGGTCGCCTGGGTTAATTACCCAGGGCTGGAGACAGCACCTACACATAGCTTGGCTAAAAAGTATCTGAAGACTGCCTTCTGTGGCATTGTCGGTTTCGGCATCAAGGGCGGATTAGAAGCTGGCATCAAGTTTGTGAACAGCCTCAAGCTCTTCTCCCATCTCGCGAATATCGGGGATGCCAAGAGTCTGGTCATCCATCCAGGCTCCACGACCCATCAACAACTGACTGAGGCGGAGCAGAAAGCGACAGGGGTGACCCCTGACTTTATCCGGCTCTCGATTGGCTTAGAAGACATTCGGGATATTATTGGCGATCTTCAACAGGCGCTGGGATAAGAAAACGAACAGGAGAAATACGATGAAACTGTCAACCATGGGCCGTTATGGGCTCCGAATTCTGATGGACATTGCCGAGCACCAAAAAGAGCGGCCTGTGACGCTGCAGGAGATTGCCAAGCGGCAAGATCTCTCGCAGAAGTATCTTTGGCATGTGATTACGCCGATGAAGAATGCCGGACTGATCAAGGTGACGCGGGGTGCAGGCGGCGGATACAAGCTCGCCCTTGAGCCTGAACGGATTACGCTCTTAGATATTCTAACGGCTGTTGAAGGCAAGATCAGCATCGTGCCGTGTGTCCACTCGGATTCCAGTTGCAAACGTTCAAAGACCTGCGCTGCAAAGACAGCGTGGGAAACGGTGAACGATGCGATCTGTGATTCGCTGAAAACCATCTCGCTCGACTCGATCATAAACGAAGCGTAAGGAGCGGTCCATGGATACTGTCATTGTAAATGGCATTGAACGTCCATTGGGCGAGGCAAAGACGATCACCGAACTCTTTGAGGTTCTCCGCGTCTCAGCAGTTAAAAAAGCTGTTGAGAAGAATGGCGAGATCATACCCCCGACCGCCTGGACCACCACGGCACTCCACCCCGGCGACACCCTCGAAATCATCCAGTTCGTGGGCGGGGGGTGAGACCTTTAAGTTGCTGCGTTGGAACCTAGGGGGCGTATTTTTCATTTATCCCTGTTTTTCTGGTTTCTTTTAAAACCTTACAAATATATAATACAAACCTAACACAAATCTAACAATAGGTAGGTTTTGGGAATCGTGGGCTGGCAGGGTACTGGAACGACTGCTTCATTCCCATGAAGAACGATATAGAGGGGGAGCAAAAATGACAGGGCTCTTGATGATTCTGGGTGGGTTGGCGTTATTCATGTTTGGCATCCGATTGCTCAGCGCCGGTATGGAGAAACTGGCAGGCGAGAAGATCCAAAAATGGTTAAACAAGGTCACAGAGAGTCGTTTTAGGAGTGCTGTCTTCGGTACTGTCGGTACCGCTGTCTTGCAGAGTAGCGGACTGTTGATGGTCACGATGATTGGCTTGATTAATGCCAACCTGATGACGGTTCAGCAATCGATTGGCATCATGTTGGGCCAGGAGATCGGCACCACCATTACAGCTCAGATCGTCGCCTTTGACATTGGCGCCTCGCGTCTCCTTTTAGTCATTGTCGGTCTTTTCTTCCTTGAATTTTTCGCTAACCACGAGTGGAAGAAATATGGCGAAATACTGATGGGACTCGGCTTGATTTTTGTCGGCATGAGTTACATGTCTAAGTCGCTGGAACACCTGATACAGATTAAATTTTTTGCGGATGGACTGGTGACGATGGGGCAACGTCCTCTTATCGGTATTCTGGCTGGCTTGATTGCCACCTCGATCACGCAGAGCAGTACAGCCGTGACTAGCATGGCGGTTGCGATGGGCATGAACCATTCGATCACGCTTGGGGGGGCGATCGGCATTATTTTGGGGGCTAACATTGGTTCCTGTATCACAGGTTTTATCGCCTCGCTCGGACAGGCCTCAGCCGCACGTCAGGCGTCCCTTGCGCAGATCATGATCAACGTGTTTGGCGTGATTGTTTTCATGCCCTTTATTGCAGAGTATACCCGGCTTGTTGAGCTGACCTCCAGCGAACTTCCCCGTCAGATCGCGAATGCGCACACCATCTTTAACGTGGCAGTCAGTCTTGCCCTTTTGCCCTTCATCAAGCAAATTGCGCAGCTCTCCGCATGGTGCACTCCCGCTTCTCATGCGCCTGAGAAGGTCAAAGCAACGATCTATATTGACGAGATGCAATATAGCGTTCCTTCCGTGGCCCTGAGTGAAGCCTCCAGGGAGTTTGTTCGGGTGGCGGAGATCACGGCTCAGATGGTGCACGACAGCTATACCGCGCTGATTGACATGGATTCGAAAAGCATTAAGAGTGTGTTAAGACACGAGGAAAAGTTGGTGGATCCGATCTGTAAGGAACTTGGAAAATTTGTCAATGTGCTGCTGAATAAAGAGGTGACACTGGCCCAGCAGCAACGCTGTTTCCAAATTAAGAATCTTCTGGTTGATATTGAGCGTGTGGGTGACTTGGCAGAGGAAGTGGCTGAGTTCGGGTTAGAGCGGATCGAAAACAAGGCGGGATTTACGGATGCGGCACTTGAAGACTTGAAGCTTTTGTGGGCACATGCGCAACGTACGTACGCATTGTCTATTAAGGCCTTTGCAGAGGGCAACAAAGAGCTCGCCAAAGAAGTCTCCGCTCTTGAAAGCGAGTTTGACAGGATGTATTGGCGTACGCGACAGACACACATTCATCGCATTGAGCAGGGGCTTTGCCATCCAACTACCGATGTGATCTTCACCGAAACATTACGAATTTTGGAGCGCATCAGTGATCATGCCGACAATTTAGCCGTTAGCGTGATGCGTGCCGGAGACTAGATTTTTCTAATGTAATTCTAACATAAACCCAATGGAAATGTGGCAACTCCTGTGGTATAGTGAGTGCGAGACAAGAAAGTTGAGAAAGCGGAGTTGTCGTGTGGTGATGAGGAGGAATTGCAATGGCAAGCGAAACGATTCTTTTGGTTGAAGATGATGCGGACATCCGAGAGCTCGTCCGTTACAACATGGAACGGGAGGGTTATAAGGTGGTCGCGAGTGCGTCAGCGGAGCAGGCTAAGAGTGCGCTCGCAAAAAAAGTCCCCAGCCTCATTCTTCTGGATTTGATGTTGCCGGGCATGGATGGCTTCTCCTTTTGCCGCGAGTTGCGAAAGGATGAGCGTACGGCAAAGATTCCTGTCATCATGGTCACTGCGCGCGTGGAAGATGCGGATATCGTGGCGGGGCTGGAGGTCGGTGCAGATGATTATGTGACCAAACCTTTTAGTGCCCGGGTGCTTGTTGCACGTGTAAAGACCGCTTTGCGTCGCAGGGAGGTTGAGCCTGAGGATGCCGCGAACACCCTTGTTCGCGGCCCCTTCGAGATTGACCGTACACACCATGTGGCGAAGGCCAAGGGCAAGCCAGTGGCTTTGACGATTGGCGAGTTCAAGGTTCTGGATCTCTTTATGCGCCGTCCAGGGGTCGTCTTTTCTCGTTACCAGATTGTGGATGCCATTCATGACGGGGAACATGCCTCGACTGACCGTGCAGTGGATGTGCTTATTGTCGGTTTGCGCAAGAAGCTTGGCGGTTGTTCGGAGTGGATCGAAACAATTAGGGGGGTTGGCTATTGCATGAGAATACCATAAAAAACAGGACACTTTTCCTGCAGTTCTTTGGCCTTCAAATCCTTGTCTTGCTCGGGGCGATCGGCTTTGTGGCGGGATACACGTGGTTTGTGACCCAAGAGGCCTTCAAGCGTCAGTGGGTCAAGGAACTAACGTCACAGGCTCAGATTGTGGCTAACGTACTCCCCGATGCTCAAGGTGAAATTCAGCAGACCGAGGTTGAGCGCATTTTTAAGCGTGTTGCGGGAACGAGTGAATATCGTCTCACCTGTATACGGACGGATGGCGTAGTCCTAGCCGATACGGAAGTAGACCCTCTCAAGCTTCAAACGCATAAGGACCGGCCGGAGGTCCAAGCGGCTTTGAAAAACGGGACCGGTTCTCAGACGCGTTATAGTGTAAGCCTTGGAAAGAACATGTTTTATCTGGCTCAGCGTATCCCAGCGGATGGGCCGGCAAAGGCGGTTGTCCGTCTCGCTGTTCCGGAACGTACGATCTTACATGAGTTGACGGTTTCCCAGTTTACCATGGTGCTTTTGGTCTTCCTTGTCTTTCTTGCTGCGCTGACCATCAGTTATTGGACTTCCCTGCGGATCATCGGGCCTGTTTCTGATATTCAGAAGGGGGTTCAGCAGCTGGGAAACGGCGACTTTTCTATCCGCCTGGAAATTCCTCCGGTGCCACACTTGGCTCGCCTGACGCGCTCAATCAATCAGATGGCGGAACGGATTGAAAAGTTGTCAACCATCCGCCAGGATTTTGTAGCCAATGTTTCTCATGAGTTGCGGACACCCGTCACCGCGATTAAGGGTTTTGCTGAGACCCTTTTAGATGGGGCAAAGGACTCTCCCAAGGACTGCGAGCGCTTCCTCGGTATTATCCTGCGACAAACGACCCAGCTGGAGTCGATCATCCATGATCTCCTCGAACTGTCCCGCATGGAACACAATTCGTTCAAGAACCTTGACAAGTTCCCGACAGCACTTGATGAGACCATCAGGAATGCAATCGCCCTCTGCCAAGGCCGTGCAGATGAAAAAGGCGTGAGCTTGCGTATCTCCTGTGAGCCGGGGCTGATTGCAAATATTCATGCGGTCTTTATTGAACAGGCACTCCTGAACCTGATTGACAATGCGCTCAAATATGGTGTGACGCCAGAAGTGCCCTTTATTGAGATCGCAGCGACACGGGTAGAGCAAGGCTTTGCCATCACAGTCAAGGATTATGGAAATGGCATACCGCCCAGTCATCTCGATCGTATTTTTGAGCGCTTCTATCGGGTGGATAAAGGCCGCAGCCGCGAAATGGGCGGCACCGGCTTGGGCCTCTCCATTGTCAAACATATCGCCTTGATACACGGAGGCTCCGTCAGCGTGACGAGCGAACTCGGCAAGGGAGCTGTTTTTACGCTAACCCTGCCTGTTTAAAACTCATATAAAATTAACATATTCTTCATCATTTAGTAACAAACTTCCTGTTTAATACTGCCCATCTGAACATAATAAGGTTCAGGCAATGAAAGGAAGAATGTATGAAGAAGATGTTATTGATTGCAGCCGGCGTAATGACCAGTTGCCTTTATGCACAGGCTCAGGAGAAGTTGACCCTTGATGGATCAACCACGGTAGGTCCGATTGCAAAGGCCTTTGCAGAATATCACATGCGGCAGAATCCGGGAACCACAATCACTGTTAGCGAGTCAGGCAGTGGAAATGGCGCCAAGGCGCTCTTGAATGGCACCTGCGATATCGCCACCCTCTCCCGCGACTTGAAGGAGACGGAGCGTAAGGCGATGAAGGAGAAGGGTATTAGTCCTGTCCAGCACATTGTGGCCTTTGATGCCCTGCCCCTCATGGTGCATCCCTCCAACAAGGTCAAGGGACTGACCGTCGCTCAGGTTAAGGATATCTTTACGGGTAAGATCAAAAACTGGAAGGACGTCGGTGGTTCAGACTTAGCCATTGTGCTTGTCAGCCGGGATACCAACAGTGGCACGTATGAGTCCTTTAAAGATCTGGTTCTTGCAAAAGATGATAAGATTTCCGAAGGCGCGGAGTATGTGGGCAGCAATGGCGCGATCCGGCAGCGTGTTCAAGTGACCAAGGGAGCCATCGGCTATGCCGGGCTTGGCTTTATTGATCGCTCGGTTAAGGCCCTAGAGATTAATGGGGTTGTACCCTGCACGGAGACAGTCCGTAACAAGACCTATCCGCTCGCCCGTCCGCTCTTCATGTTCACAAATGGCGAACCCAAGGCTGAGTCGCTGAGCGCTCGCTTCCTCGGACTCGCCACCACAGACAAGGGGCAGGAGATTATTGAAGAGATCGGCTTCATTCCTGTCGAGAAGAAAAAGGAAGAAGTGCGGAAGTAAGTTTTTGCATAACAAACGCATGAAGAGGGGTGGGATAAAATCCCGCCCCTCTTTTTTTGTTGAATACGCCCACTCCGCTTCTAACACAATCGAAACAAAACGCTCATACGCGATTAACACGCAAGAACTATGATAGGCACGAATAAAAACAAGGGAAAGCCGTAATGAAACAGAGTGAACAGTTCATTTTGAGCAAGAGGGATTTGCGCAAGCGCAAGTTCTTAGCTGCCTTGGGTCAAACGTTTCTCTTCTCGGTGACCTCCGTCGCTGCACTGGCGGTCCTTGCTATTATATTTTTTATTGCACGGGACGCCTTACCTTTCTTCTCTGGTTCGCGCACGTGGGCTTTTTTCTTCTCTAAGGAGTGGTATCCTACATCAGTACCCCCTAAATTTGGTGCCGCTGCTATCTTTGCAGGCAGCTTCATCGTAACGCTAACGGCTGTTTTGTTTGCAGTCCCGCCGGGCATTCTCGCGGCTGTTTGTCTGAGTGACCTGCTTCCCTTCAATGTCCGTCAAGTGGTCAAACCTGTGATCGAGATCCTTGCAGCGATTCCCTCGGTTGTCTTTGGCTTTTTTGCACTGGTCGTCTTGGCTCCCTTTATACAGGACACCTTGGGGGCCTCCAGCGGAGTCAATGCGTTGAATGCCTCCATTATTCTGGCGATCATGGCACTCCCTACCATTGTGAGCGTCTCTGAGGATGCTCTGCAGGCCGCTGGACGCGAATTGCGGGAAGGCAGTTACGCCTTAGGGGCGACACGTGCGGAGACCCTCCTGAAGGTGGTTATCCCCTCGGCTATGAGCGGGATCTTCTCCGCTGTTCTGCTGGGCATCATGCGGGCGTTGGGGGAGACCATGGTGGTCTGGATGGCTTCGGGCAATGCCGCGCAGATTCCTTCGCCAATCTACAATCTGTTGCAACCGATCCGGACCCTGACTGCGACGATTGCAGGCGATATGGGCGAGGCTGATCAGATGACGGGTTCGGCCCATTATCATGTTCTCTTTGCCATGGGACTCAGCCTGCTTATTTTTAGTTTCCTCTGTAACCTCGCAGGGGAATGGGTGGTCAATCGTCAACGCAAAAGGCTGAGGGGGGCATAACGTATGACGATGTGGAAACGTAAACTTCTAGATCGGCTTTTCAGCGGTAGTGCTTACGGGGCAATCGCTGTGATGGCATTCTTTCTCATCATCGTGATCGGCCCAATCTTTCTCAAAGGAATAGGGGCTTATCTCTTTGAGGGAACAGTTGATTATCGACGCATGATGCTCAATCAATTTAATCGTGGTGATGAGCAGGCTTTGGATGTCGAATGGGCGGAGGTTAAGCAGGAGCGTAAGATCATTTATGATGCGCTCTCCGCCTTTGAGAAAGAGCTCGAGAACATGTCTTCCTCTCGCCGTCGGGAATTAAAACCAGCATTTAAGCAGACTAAGGAGGCTGTTGCCATTCTCTTGGGTCCTGAACCAGGCACGCCCTTGCCAGCCCTTCCTCGGAGACTCTATGGGCAGACACGTTGGGAACGCGCCCAACTCAAAGCCAAGGATGTGCTTTTTGAAGAGAGCTGGGATTACTCAGGGCCGCAGGGGAAAAAGGTTATGACACCCCGTGCACCCCTCTTTAAGGGTACCGCACTTGATCCACTCTTCAGTAAGATTGAGAAGGATCTTGAATCATTGATGCGACCTGAGCGGACCTTCTATCCGCAATTCCTTACCGACAAATCCATAGATGCTCACTTCTTCGGTGGCATTGGCCCAGAAGTCATGGGGACGATCTATCTCGCGCTGGGGGCTATGCTGATTGCTGTTCCTCTTGGGGTGATAGCGGCGATCTATTTTCAGGAGTATGCAAAGGAGGGGTTCGTCTTCTCGTTACTTCGCTCCTGTGTCAACACGCTCGCCGGAGTCCCCAGTGTGGTCTTCGGTCTCTTTGGCTTAGCCTTTTTCATCAATACGCTACGGGTCTCTCCTGGTAAGAGTGTTGTGGCAGGTGCCTTGACCTTGGCCTTGCTGGTCCTTCCCACCGTGATTCGCGCCGCAGAAGAGGCGATCGCCTCTGTGCCGCACACGTATAAGGAGGCCGCACTCTCCTTGGGGGCTGGCAAGTGGCGCACCATTCTGACGGTGATCCTGCCAGCAGCGTTACCCGGCATTTTAACAGGCATTGTGATCAGCATGGGGCGCGCAGCAGGAGAGACGGCTCCGATCATCTTTACGGCTGCAGTCAGCGTGGGTCCGATGGTCCTGCCTGCCGAGATCTTTAACACGCCCACGCCGGCCTTGTCTTGGAATTTGTATAACATCTGTACCGAACACGAGGCCGTGGATGAGATTCGGCATGTGCAATATGGCATGGCCTTGACACTCGTCATGATCGTTCTCGCCTTGAATACACTCGCGATTGTGCTACGTGCGAAGGTCTCACGAAAGTTAAAGGGATAATACTATGACTATGGAAACTCCAAAAAATAAGCCACCAGAGACGCATATTGAAGCTAAGGGTTTCTCCATCTTCTACGGGACTCAAGAGGCGGTCAAGAAGGTCGATATGTCAATTCCAAAGGGAGCCGTGACGGCGATCATTGGTCCGAGTGGTTGCGGCAAAAGCACATTTCTCAGAGCGGTCAACCGTATGAATGATCTGATCCCAAACTGTCGGGCATCGGGCGAACTTTTGGTGGACGGACTGAATGTCTATGATGCGGGGATTGACGCCTCTGTGCTACGCCGACGCGTGGGTATGGTCTTCCAAAAGCCAAACCCCTTCCCAAAATCTATCTATGACAATGTCGCTTATGGTCCCCGATTGCACCAATCATACGCGAAGCGCGAATTGGATGCGGTAGTTGAGGAGAGTTTGCGCGGGGCAGCGCTGTGGGATGAGGTTAAAGACCGGCTCAACAAGAATGCGCTGGGACTCTCCGGCGGACAAGCCCAGCGACTCTGTTTGGCCAGAGCCCTGGCGGTTAATCCTGAAATTCTGCTCATGGATGAACCCACCTCCGCGCTGGACCCAAAATCCACCTCGCGCATTGAAGAGCTGATTGTTCAGCTGAAAGGGCAGTATACCATAGCGATTGTGACCCATAATATGCAACAGGCCGCACGTATCTCCGATGTGACAGCATTCTTCTACGAGGGTGTCATGGTAGAGTTTGATGCGACGTCACAACTCTTTACACGACCCAAAGAAAAAAGAACAGAAGATTACATTACAGGACGCTTCGGTTGAGAAAGGAACTTTATGAACTTAGTTTTTGCACGGGAACATGATTATTTGAAAGCTGAAATTCTGCGTCTCGCACGAGAGGTAGAGAATCGGTTGGGGGACGTCTTGCGCGCCATCTCGCTTCGTGAGAAAGAGACACTCGAATACCTCATGGAGGCAGATTCGGAACTTGACGAACAGGAGGTCAAGATCGAAGAGGAGTGCCTCAAGGTTCTTGCCTTGCACCAGCCAGTTGCGCGTGACCTGCGCTTTGTGGTCGCGATTTTGAAGATCAATAACGACCTGGAACGTATCGGCGATATCGTCGCGAACATTGCAGACCGAGGTATCCGACTCTCCGTATATGAGACACCGAAGCTAATGGAAAAGATACTCGTGATGGGAAAGCGGGCACAAAACATGCTCAAGGAGAGTATCTATGCACTGGTCAGTTTGGATGTTAAGACCGCGCATGAGGTTATTCAGGAGGACGATGAGGTGGACCGTCTGAATGTCGAGGTCATCAAAGGGGTCATTCAAGAGATCGCCTCAACCAAAACGCCTGAGGCACTCATGCTCATCCACAGTATGGCGCGCGACCTCGAACGTATTGGCGACCACGCCACCAACATTGCCGAGGATGTGGCATATCTCGTGGATGGCACAATCATTCGGCACAAACACGTAGGCCAAGAGCCTTAGAGCCGGTAGAGCATTTTTTCTAGAAGTGCACCCCGACGTGCAGGCCGAACCAGAAGTTGTCAACAGTTCCATACGTGTCATTGACAAACTGGCTATTGCGGATGGCATTGTCCAGCAACATCGTGAAGGCTGCTGTGCCACCGATGTAGAGGTTGCTCGTGACATCATATTGCAGGATGAGTTGTGCGGTGGCATCGGTAAAGGTCGCATGGTTACTGGCAAAGTAGCTTCGGTTGTATGCGGGTAGACCGTATCCGCAACAGAGATCAATGTCTGCCGAGAGGCGTTCCATCAGCTTAAACGTTCTGCAGAGTCCGCCCTTGAAGTAGGTGCCGTCGGTCTGATTAAAGTCGTAATAGCCCACAAGGTAGGGAACAACAATCTTGTTTTCATAACGAAGGCCCACAAACCCCTCGTACAGATCGTCCCTGTGGTCGGGCATGATTGAATAGTAGGTCGTGCCCAGCTGGAGATTGACAGGACCAAACGATCTGTCCCAAGAGAGGGCAACGTCCATCTCAGAAAGACCGCCACATTTTGAAGGGCGTGGCGAACCCATGGGATAGAGGAAGTCAGCGCCCATCGCGAAGGTGCCAAGAGTCTCCTGGTCGTAGGCGATACGCGGCGCCACATGCGCGAACGGATGGTCATAGCCGACCATGCCATTCCAAATGTCCATCGAGTTGATTCCCAAAATGACCTCGTAAGAGAGGGGTTCTTCAGAGGGCGGGTGGATGTGCTGATGAGGGGCGTGCTGCTCGACATGACCTTCTTGCGCATGGCAGGGGTTTACGCAGGCGAGCGAGCCGAGTAAGATGGCTAGAGGAAACGTACGTTTTTTGAGTGCGAGCGACCGATAGGCATAGCCTGCGACAAAGCCGCCGAGTGCACCCGCCAGCAAGAAGACAAAAAGGAGGAGATCTCCTTGATCTGTATTGATCAGCGGTTCACGGGCACTCCGCCCAGCCGCCTCCGCATATTTCTCAATGACCGTTTCGTCCACACCAGCCCATTTGGTGTTTGTTTCTTCGCAGAATGCCGGAGTCGCCAGCGCGAAACACAGCAGTGCGATAATAACCGACTTCTGACTTCTATCTTCTGACTTCTGACTCCTGACTTCTGTCTTCTGACAAACTCCCAGCTGAAGCCGTGTGCAGAGAAACTGGTAGGCGATTGCGGTTAAAAAGCCTTCCAGAATGCCTAAGGGGATCTGCGTGGGGGAAAAGGCGATCAGAATAGTCGTGAAGAGCTGTGAAAAGCTCTCCGCACCTTGGAAGGCGGAGGCAAGCTCGACTGAGGTGAGGGTATAGGTCGCCCAGTCTGCCGTGAGACCAGCCATAAAGGCGGCCCAGAAGAGCGGGACGCGTAGACGTCGCGCAAGGAGAAAGACGCCATACGAAACAAAGGCGCCGGCGATCCCCATGGAAAAGAGGTTGGCTCCCAGCGTGGTGAGTCCGCCATGTGCCAGAAAGAGGGCCTGGAGAGTCAGGGCGATGCTGGAGACGACGACCGTCGCGGCTGGGCCGATGAGGAGCGCTGCTAAGCCTGTTCCAGCAGGATGTGAACAGGTGCCAACAACGGGCACAGGCACTGGCATACAGGAGATGATAAAGACTGCAGCACCCACAAGCGCGACGAGGGATTTATACCTCAGATCGCTTTTGCTCTTCACTGTGATATCTCTCAGTCCCCAAAAGAAGAAGGGAGCCGCGAGCAAAAACCAGAGACCAGCCCATGGTGCGGGAAGGATCCCCTCTGTAATGTGCATGGCAAAAGCAGGGCTCGCCACGAGAAGCGCGGCGCTGAATAGCAAAAAGATCCTTCGATACATGGTGTTTCCTTTCCACGGGAATGTCTTGTTGTCTTACGTTGCGCAAGTATTCCGACTTCTGGATCAACCTACTAACCGCGACTTCCCATCTTCTCTGACAGTGTCATCGTGCGGCGTTCGTACCCAGTTACGGCGGCGGGCCCATGACGGATTTTCACCGTCTTCCAATACGCTTCGTTGCGGGTTACTATAATAAAAGTCGCGTCAGCCTGTCAAGGGCGAAGTAAATCAGGGAAGTAAATCAGGAATACGGGAATGCGGGAATATTGGACTGCTGGGATAAGGTGACGCAGACATTCCTGTCTGCGATTGGATAGACTGTCACCGTAGTAGGAAATGCACCGACATGTTCACCGCCTAGTTGGTAAAAGAATAAACAGTTGTGCGCTTGATTCCGGTGCGGGTGAGCATGTTGGCATCAAGAGCTTCTTTTTTCGAGGGAATGACTCGCCAAAGGCTTTTAATTTTGCCATACTTTCGATATCTTTAGCCATGAAGAAGAGGAGAAGCGCGAGGTTATGAAATTGTTGCAGTATGCCAATCTGGATCTGCCTGGGTTGAAAACCCAGTTCGAGCGTACGATCACCTTGCTGGAAGCTGGAAATTTCCGGGGAGCAGAGGTCAAGAAACTCGTGGGCGGTCCCTTTTATCGGGCCAAACTCTCCGATGCTGACCGACTGTTGTTCCGTTTTGGCGTGTATCGTGGGGAAACCTATCTTGTGTTGTTGGAAATAATACGCAACCATGCCTATAATGCGTCACGGTTTTTGAGGGGCATCTCCGTTGACGAGTCTAAGCTCGTGGCGCTCACGTCTGCCGCGCCGACCGAGGCGCATGACGTGTTGGAGCTGAACTATGTGAATCCGTCGTTGCACCGTGTCCACATGCTGGACAAGATACTCTCCTTCGATGATCTGCAGGAGGATGCGTTGAAGCAACGTCCCCCACTCATCCTGATCGGTTCCGCAGGCAGCGGTAAGACCGTTCTCACGCTTGAAAAGTTACGCCAGCTTCCAGGCGAGGTTCTGTACGTAACGCATTCGCCCTTTCTCGCCGAAAATGCACGGTCGCTTTACTATGCGCATCACTACGAGAATCCGGATCAGGAGGTCTCTTTCCTCTCCTTTATGGAGTATGTGCAATCCCTTGAGCTGCCCGTCGGCAAACCGTTAACCTTCCCTGAGTTTTCAGTATGGTTCGCCCAGTACCGCGCTATTTCGCCGGTCAAGGATGCCCACCCCGTGTTCGAGGAGTTCAACGGTGTTCTGACGGGTTCGGCGGTGACCCGACCCTATCTGTCATTGGAGGAGTACCTGAATCTTGGCATCCGGCGTTCCATCTTCACGGGAGAGGAACGCCCCGCCATCTATGACCTGTTCCGCAAGTATCTCTCGTTTCTGGAGACAGCCGGTTACTATGACCTGAATCTGGTCTGTCATGCTTTGCATGCCAAGTGCCTTCCTGCATACGATTTTATCGTCGCGGATGAAGTGCAGGACTTGACGGCAGTCCAACTCAGTCTGATTCTCCAAGCGCTTCGGCAACCCGATCAGTTTGTCCTGTGTGGCGATTCCAACCAGATTGTCCATCCCAATTTCTTCTCCTGGGCTGGTGTAAAATCATTCTTTTACGAACAACGGCTCAACGGACAGGCCGAGATTATCCGTATCCTGAACACCAACTACCGGAATTCCCCCGAGATCACCGCGCTGGCCAACCGTCTGCTGCTGATCAAGAATGCACGATTTGGATCGATCGACCGGGAGAGCCATTACCTTGTCCACCCTGTTTCGGAAAATGCTGGACATGTTGAGTTTCTTAAGGACAGTATGGCCGTGCGACGTGAGATTGATGCGAAGACTGGGCGCTCCGCCCGTTTTGCGGTCATTGTCATGCGCGAGGAGGACAAGGAGGATGCCCGGCGCAGTTTCAGCACACCGCTGATTTTCAGTGTCCAGGAGGCCAAGGGTCTGGAATACGAGAACATCATCCTCCTGAATGTGGTCTCATCCAATGCCCGTGCGTTTACCGTCCTGACGGAAGGTGTGACGGCTGAAGATCTGCAAGGGGATTTCACGTATGCGCGGGCCCGGGACAAGAGTGATAAGTCACTGGAGGCCTATAAGTTTTTCGTCAATGCCCTCTACGTGGCCATTACTCGCGCAGTGCGTAATGTCTATCTTCTGGAGCAGACGCCCGGGCATCCGTTGCTCGGACTGCTGGCCCTGGGTCAGTCACGCGAAGGGGCGGCGCTGACCGAACAGCAATCGTCACGGGAGGAGTGGAAGGAAGAGGCGCGTAAGCTGGAGCGGCAGGGCAAGGCTGAGCAGGTCGAAGCAATCCGGCGTTCGATTCTTCATACGGCGCCCGTGCCCTGGGAGGTGCTGACCCCTGACACCGTGAATGCGTTAGCCGAGAAAGCACGCGATCCAGCCGCACATCCGAAAACCCGCCGTCTGCTTCTGGACTATGCCGCAACGTACGCCGTGACACCGTTACTGACGGAACTCGCGGCTCTCGGCTTTAAGCCAGCGTTTCATCCCGACGTCGCACGCCATGAGGTTCAGCAACGGTATGGCGTTGACTATCATCAGCGCGGCTACCGTGACCTGTACCGTAAGATTGATTTACATGGCATTGATTTCCGCAATCCGTTGAATCAGACGTCGCTCATGATCGCCACGCAGTTCGGACTGGTGCCTCTGGTCGAGAAATTGGTGAAGGACGGCGCGAATCTGGAGTGCGCTGATAACTGGGGCCGTACGCCCCTCCAATTGGCCTTGCGCGCGGCCTATCACAATCCGAACTACGCCAAGTCGACGCTGGGGGCCTTGTATCCGTTGTTAATCCCCGCCGCGCTCAAGGTCCGGGTCGGGGATCACCTGGTCAAGATTGACAGTCACCGCATGGAGTTCTTCCTCCTGCACTCCATGCTGGCCATGTTCGAGTTCATTCTCCGTTCCAAGATCCAGACCGCAGTGCCCGCGTTTGAAACCGCAGATTTCATCCATGCGCTGACTCATTTTCCGGAGTCCGTCATTCCGTTGAGGCGGAGAAGAAGGGAAGCGATCACAGCCTCGTTAGCCGGTAACGAGGTCTATCGCGTTACGCCTGGAACCCGGCGCTTGTTTGTCCGGGTGAAGCATGGATTTTATATTCCCAACCCCTGTCTGTCCGTCGATTTGAACGGCACCTGGGTGAGCATGCGCTCCCTGTTGCAGTTTGATCATCTGGAGCATGAAACCCAAAATAAGCATCTCGCCTATTTTCTGAGCGTGGTGCGCGATATCGAAGCGAATGTTGAAGCATTGTATAAAGCAATGAATCAGGCTGCAGAAAACGGACCCCAGAACCCTGACACCCATGTTTCAGCCTCGGCTGGCGCGAATAGACGCAGAGAAAAATCTTTTTCTCACAGCGTTTTAGACTTGCCAGAGGAGCTTTTTTAATAAGGGGTCTGAACTTTCTACACCTTTGGAAAACCATTTCCAATGGCAGTTTTTTATCGTAAAATTCGGCTCTCCACGGGTTCTCGAAAAGAGTATTTGGGATTTCAACGCATATTGGCTGCTTGACAAAATACAGGAATACAGCTAACATGATAACTATGAAAGCGACATTGGACATTCCGGAGACGCTCTATCGTCAGGTAAAAGCCAAAAGCGCCCTGGAGGGTGTAACCGTGCGTGAAGTGGCCATCCATCTTTTTACACGATGGACAGGTTCTGCCGAAAGCATGGCTTTTCCTGAAAAGAAGGCGCCATTCTCAACACCCCCCGCGTGGTTCGGTGGTGCCAGGCAATATGCTAGCACCGTTGACAGCCATGACATGGACGACATCCGCAACAGCATCAGCGCTGGACGGACAAGGGAGGGGATCGGATGAGCGCGGGACTGGACACCTCGGTTCTGCTCCGACTCCTGACTGGCATGCCTGCAGATCAGGCGAAAAGAGCCTTGGATGATATTCAAGAGCGGATCAGCCGTTCCGAGGCGATAGTCGTCTCGGATCTCGTCATTGCTGAGACCTACTTTGCGCTCCATTATCACTATCAGGTTCCTAAGGCGGAGGCCTTGAAGCTCTTGGAGGCGTTTCTGGCTGAATCCGGAGTATCCTCCCTTGGCTTTGCCTTGCGTGTCCTTGGTACGCCTAATCTTGCCACGGCTAACCCAGGCTTTGTTGATCGCCTCATCCATGCCGAGTATGCGGCAAAGGCAGGCTTGATGCTGACTTTTGAAAAGAAGGCCGCACGGCTTCCCTGCGTCAACGTTCTGTAACACTGAAACTCAATGCGGATGCGAATGGCGGAGAATATGTGGACGCTCCAACCCGTGGGCACTCATGAGGGCTTCGTTGTTCAGGAGTTCCCGGACAGGACCATCGGCAACAACCTTGCCGCCATCCAGCACAATTACTCGCGTACAGACCTCAACAACCATTTCGAGGTCGTGGGTCGCAA
Organism: uncultured Akkermansia sp.; assembly: GCA_964459675.1. Taxonomy (GTDB): domain Bacteria; phylum Verrucomicrobiota; class Kiritimatiellia; order RFP12; family UBA1067; genus CAIZQW01. Next base: position 36,606 of record CAYWNP010000005.1, read on the forward strand.
TGATCCGCGTGTGTTCAAAGGAGTGTAACAGTTCAATGAGCCGACGGCGCGCGCGCGGATCAAGATTAGCGGAGGGCTCATCCATGACGAGAATGTCAGGGGACATCGCCAACACGGTTGCAATCGCGACCGCCCGCTTCTCGCCTGCAGAGAGATGGTAGGGGGGACGCTCCCGAACGTGGGCCATGCCGACGCGCTCCAATGCGCGGGTGACCCGCTGTTCGACCTGCTCAGGTGGCAACCCCGCATTCAGAGGCCCGAAGGCGACGTCTTCAGCCACGGTCGGCATGAAGAGCTGGTCATCGGGATCTTGAAAGACGAGGCCCACAGCTCGGCGGGCTACAGGAGCCGTCTCAGGGGTGACAACCGTGTCGCCAATCACGACTTCGCCGTGAGCAGGCGTCAGATAGCCGTTGAGATGAAGGAGGAGTGTGGATTTTCCTGCGCCATTCGAGCCGACAAGGGCCACGGCTTCGCCATGCCCAATACGGAACGTCACGCCCTTCAGCGCCTCTGTGCCGTCAGGGTAGGTGTACTTCAAATCTCGTGCTTCAACAATATGATGACTCATAGTGGGATCCTTGGTAGTAACTTCGGAAGAATTGCCTTATTGCCTTATTGCGTTATTGCCTTATTCTCATTCGTTGTGTTCGTGCTTTTCGGATGCTAAAAACGATTACTACTGCCACCCTGGCCGCCGTAGCCTTGGCGTAGGAGGCTGCCAACTGCTACTGCGGTACACCGGACATGATCCTTGTGAGTACGATTCCCATTCCCTCCGCGAGGTTCCAGGTTCGCGCAACACTAAAAAAGGCTAGCCAGCAGACAATAAAGGCCGCATCACGCCAGCGGAAGGCAGAGGGTTTCATGAGGCGAATCTCGCCATCAAAGCCACGGGCGACCATGGCGCGATAGACACGCTCAGCGCGATCCATGGAGCGTATGAGCAGCGTCCCGATAAGCGAGCCATAGACGCGCAGAGTCAAGGGACGTCCTTTCTCAGACCGGAGCTCGACACTTCGAAACATCTTCCCGCCCTCGTCTGAAATCACAAAGAGGTAACGATAGAGAAAAAGGAGCTGAACTACAAAGACGCGGGGGACTCCGAGCTGTTCCAGGCTTGCGCCCAGACGGTTCATGCCCGTGCAGGCGATCAGGGTCAACGCGGCTCCGACTGTCAAAATGAAACGCAGCATGATCGAACCGAAGGACATCCAGCCGCCCGTCATGGTGAACGGACCGATAACGGCGAAAGGCTGTCGGTCCATGAACGGATTGAACATGCCTACAACCAGCGCGAACGGCGCGGCAAGGAGGATTTTGCGCAGGATATGTCGTGCCGGGATACGGCCCAGCGCGATAAGCGTCACAGGAAAGAGCAGGAATGGGGTCAGCGCGGAAACTTCATGGATAGGAAAGGACATCACGACAGCGATGAAGGCGAAGGTGACGACAGCCTTAGCCCGCGCATCGACCCGATGCACAGGCGTATTCATGCGGCCCATTTCGTCCATGCGTCCGATTTCTATCCACTTCGCAATCCCCATGACACTCCACTTCACCTTTTATTGCGGGTGCTGCTTATGCTGTACGGCCTCTTTCCTACAGACCGACGAACACCGTCCGCATTGCACACACCTGTAGGCATTGACACGATACCCATCTGCTTTTGAGTCCCACTGGATCGCCTCTGTCGGGCAGGCTGAGACACATTGCTTACACAAGACACAGTGTGAGGGTTCGATCCGTCTTTGCCAAAACGCCACTTTTGAAATCCATCCCAGGAGGACACCGTACGGGCAGACATACCGGCAGAACGGTAAAGGGAGAAGGACGCCGAGCAGCAACACGGAGGCGAAAATGCCCCATGCTGTCCAATCGCCGGCGCACAGCATGCAAGGCTCAGCATAAGCCACCCCCACGAGTGCACACACCTTCTGGACGAGCACATGCCCGAGGAAGAAGACAGGCTTAAAAGGATCCAGTCGGCAGGAAAGGAATGTGATGCCCAGGCATGCCAGCCAAACGGTTGCAAAAAGAACCACGAGCGGAACAAGCCCAAGGCATCTGTCGAGAAGAACAGGCATGCGACGATACATCTTCCTGGAGCTCGTCAGATGTTGCAACGCTCCCAACGGACAGACGGTGCCGCAAAAAACGCGCCCTGTAAACAGCGCCACAAAAAGCGGCACGATAAATAACGCCAAAGTCGCCCGTCCGATTTGATCGGGATGAAGAACGCCCAAGGATACATTCGCTACGCTTCCGACAGGACAGATGCATCCGCCACGAAATAATCCGAAATACGCAAACGCAATAAGTAGATGGAGTTTTATTTTTTTGGAAGGCTTGTTGGTCCGGACAAGCCAGAACCCGCTGATCAGCAATCCAATCAGAACAATAACATCAGCAATAAACCATTCTTGCGCAGGAGATGGATAACACATCGGCTGATATAAGGCTTTAAACTCGGCCATTCCCGGCGAAGGAGCAGGGTGGCAGACGGCAACTGCATTTGTAGGAGATGAAGCCGCGGAAGCCTGAGGAGCCTCGACTGCCAGTCCGGTCAAGACCATCAGGAGCACCCCGGCGATCATCCGGCTGATGGGTCTCATGTCGTTCCTCCCATGGCGGGAGGCTCAAGGGCTGAAACGTCTTCAGTCTCCTGCATCAGCGTTTCCGGGAGTTGGTCGGTGACCGGGAAGAGGGGTACGCGCTGGATCGCCTGGTGGGGACAGACACGCGCAATGGCACACTCGTTGCATCCCAGGCAGAGGTCGGGCCGGATTAACAGGAACATCGATTTCGTGCCGTAGCGATTGCACTCTGCCACGCATGCCGCACAACCGATGCACCGTTCATGATTAATTCCGTAGAGATAGTACCCGTCCAGGCCGCCACAGTAGTTTTTCCTCTCCACGGCATCCTGCGGACAGACGCGTGTTCCATGGGAATCGATCTTTGAACTGTCGATCCGCTTTTCAAAGATGTGCCCATAGCACACCACGCAGTTCGAACATTTCTTCTGGTCATTGACCGCCTTGACCGCGGAGGGTCGGCGGACACACGCTGTGGCGCACAAGCCGCAATAGGTGCATTTCTCAGGCTGGATCTGCCATCCGAAGCGATGAGGAGGCTGCACAAAAGGAGCATCAGGCTGATGCGTCCCCAGAATACGCCCAGTCACTCCTGCCAGCCCGGCAAAACATGTGCCACGAAGTGTCCACAGCAGAAACTTCCGGCGATCGACCTGATGATCTTTAACCACTTTCACACTCTTGCTTTGCTTCATTATGGTCCGTCCACGAGCTTCCACGGCAGGGGCTCCACAAATCCGCCACCGGACATTGTCGAAGGCAGCGCTTCACGCGACAAGGTAATAAAGGCCTTACGTATCCGGTTGAAATCTGCCTTCGAAATCTTGTCCTGATCCAGCATCAAGCTGATAAAGGGGATTGGCTCTGTCTCGGCGATGACTCGGAAGTCCTCCGGTTTTGCGATATCCACAGCGCACCCCCCTGTGAGCGCATAATGGCTGATCACCGCGACATCCGCACGCTTGTCCATGATCGCGCCGAGGGCTTCGATGCAGCTGGACTTCTCTAAACGGCTGGACAAAGGAGGAAGCGCAAGCCCCTCTTTTTCCAGAGTAACAAGAGCCAATTGATGCTTCTCGTAAGCATCGGCATTCCCGAAGACAATCCGCTTATCGGCAGCATCCTTCAAGGTATGGATGGGCGAATCGGCTAGCACGACGAATAGGCCCCTCAAGACCGTATTTGTGAAGACATCTTGCAGATCCGCCGCACGACCATAGTGGCGTCTGGATGCCTGGGCCGCCTGGTGTCCCAGCCATGGCTTGCAGATCGCGCCGTCCACCTGGCCGCTTTTGATTTGTCTGGCCGTCTGGAAGCTGTCTTCCAGGTAGATCGGCGTCACCTGAATGTTAAAACGCGCTTCGAGTATCCGGAAGAAGTCAACATAGCGTCGCGTGGCAATAAAATGGACACAGGAACAGGCGGAATCCTTACAATAGATATCATTCACCACCAGTGTCAGCTTGACGGGATCTGGAGATTGTACCTCCCAGACCTCCTTGGGTGCATTTAGTTGGCATGCGCTCAAGCCGATGAGCATCAGCACGCTTGCTGCCAGCGTTCCCACATGGTGGCCACAGGCTGTCAAATTGGGTACTTTCATTTTGCCTTTGGAGAACACTTGAGCACGGCCACATTCCCTCTTCGGTTTGCAGCAATGAAGATATTATTTTTCGAATCCCGGATGACGGGCACACGGCCACAACCTTCGACCAATTTTGTCACCCCCGGCAATGACGCCAAGAGCTTTCCCTGGGGATCATACAGTTTGACCTTCGAAGGATCTTTCTCAACAGTAACAAGGTTGCCATCACTCAACACCTCGACGCTGACAGGGTTGCAGCAGCCTCCGAATTCCGACTCGGCCTCACCCCTTTTACCGAAGGCATTCTGCAGCTGTCCTGACTCGGTGTACCGCTGAACAGCGAAGGCGCCTAGGTTGGCGATCAAGACATCCCCCGTCTTCTGATCGACGCAGAAGTCGAAGATCCCGCAGCACAGCCTCAGATTGTTGCCGATCTCTGCCACCTTTTTTCCGGTTGAGAGATTATAGACTAACACTTTTCTTGTCTGGGTGTCGGCTAGGTAGAGCTGGCCCTTGTGAATACGGGCGCTTCGTGCAGACTTAGCCTCCGGGAGAGAAATCTCTTTCACGTTCTTCCCTTGCATGTCGAACTTATTACAGATAACTCCCACAGGCGTATTCATTTGAAATTTTTTACCTGATATCTCCCTGGTCTTCTGCTCCGTCTTCACACTCATCACATAGATCGACGTGGCGTCAGCCGCAATAGACGTGATCGGCTTAATTCCGGAATCAAAGGACGTAACCGTCTCCCCCGTGACAGGATCAATGATCATGATCATGCTTCCTTGAGGAACTAATAGGCGCTCTTTGGCATCAAAGGCAATGTAGCCGATCTGGTCCGTGAATGTACCTTTGCCAAGTTCCTTATCCACGGCGTAATCCTTCATAGTTTCGCCCAGAGCGATAACGGAAAAAGCGCTCAGCGTCATTACAAACAGGCAACTCAACTTATTCATGGTCTCTCCCTTTTTGATCTTTTAATGGACATCAATTTTAAGAACAATTTATTATGACAGGCGAATGCCTTTTTGTCAATCCGTCCGCGCAATCCCCATGCGTTGTTTCATGTTGTTTCATGCAGCTTGTTTAGCTCGCGCTTCGGCGTGAGCCCACCCTGATCAAAAACCCGGCCAGACAGGCTAATATTAAGGTCATCAGTCCACCTGCTATCCCCGACAGAGAGGTCCCGGCGCTGACCGCTGGCCAAGGTTCTGTTTTCGGAGCAGCCCCTTCTGTTGGCGCGGCTTCGGGCTCGACGGCCTTGAATCCATAGTCAGGTAAAAACGCCGTCTTTTCCTGTACCCCGGCCAACTGTTTGTGAACACCCGACTTTGCCTCTGATAGTTCTTCCTTGCCAGAAACTTTAGCGATGGACCACTCCAGTCCGTCGGGATGCGTGGATGCGAACCAGCTCGCCATGCCGCCCATGATGGCGGCGGCGATTGCCAGCCCGACCAGTACAGGTCGCAAAGGGCGTGACGCTGGAGACGGCGCTGCAACATAGAGTGCCTCTGGCCTCGCCCGGGCGACGAATGTGACCACCGCGACAGTCGCCAACCCCTCCACGATGCCGATGGCCAGATGAATCGGTAGCATCATCACGACAAACGTGGCAAAGGGCAATTCAGAAATGCCAGAAGCCAGAGTTTCTAACACAACGCCGAGTGCACCCAGTTGTAGACCCGCAACAGCCGCGACTATTGTGGCCACCCTGGTACGTGTGACCCCGTGCTGATTCCCGGCTAGGGTTCGGTAGACCAGCGGATAGGCCACGAACGCCGGGAAGAAACCCAGGTTGAAGATGTTGCAGCCTAGAGCCAGCAAGCCGCCGTCCGCAAAGAAGAAGGCCTGCACCGTCAAGACCGAGGCGA
>CAYWNP010000006.1:0-31062 GCA_964459675.1 uncultured Akkermansia sp.
TGCTTGCACTTGAGGAGAAGGGATGATGAATGTCCTATGTCTAATTACGACCCCTTTGGCTTTCCGACGAACTCGGGACGTTGTCAGGGATGAGCAAGCACGGTGTGTCCAAAGCCGTTCAGCGAATGCATGTGCGTCTGTCTGAAGACAAGAAACTTAACCGAATCCACCGCAAGGTGATGCTTGCACTTGAGGAGAAGGGATGATGAATGTCCTATGTCTAATTACGACCCCTTTGGCTTTGATGAAAAGAAAAACACCCACTAAGAAAAGTGGGAGCGGAGGTCATTTGACTCTTGACTCCCGCTCTGGGATGAGCGACCCCTCTGCCTTTCCTCGGGAGTGGCAAAAAATACGTGGGAGCACCGATGGTCACGTCGGCACGCAGGTGGTCGATGGGGGAGTTTTGGGGTGTGCAGACAGGAATGTCTGCACCACCTTGGTGTGGTGCTAGCGTGACTGAGTGGTGTTCTTCAGGGGGGCTTGCTTGGGTTTTCCAATGATCCGCAGAAGTGTGGATTCGAGGAGAAACATCTCGGGCAATGCGGTGGAGACCATCTTTTCTCGCATCTCTAAAACGCGAAAGCGTGCTGCTCGCAACTCGTCAATCGAGTAATTTTGAGCATGAGGCACTTTCTTTCGAAGCGACCATGCGGGCATCGACTTGGGGTTGACCGGAAGGTTGTTCAGCATGATCGTTGCCTCGGGTGTCAAATGTGTTGACCAGCCCCCCGAGAATATCCATTTCTTATCAAGGGCCTCGCGTAGGATAATTAAGTCTCTGATGTTTTTTTCGAGCAACGTGGCGAACCAAATCCCGATACCCTTTTGTCCACTGAATGCATAAAGCGCAAGGACCATGGCTTTCGCATCCCGGTTCCCAATGGCATCTAAGAGATCCCAAGGCTCGGCTTCGCGTCCGACAGAGGTGATGGTACGGATGTCCTTGACGGTCGCCATTACACCCGGGGAGAGGTAAACGACGAGTTTCTCTAGTTCCTGCACCAAGAGTCGCGTTTCAGGTCCGACACGCGAAATAAATTCTGCGCGTGCATCGCTTCCCATTTCGATCCCTGCCTGCTTTAAAAGCATCTCGAGTCGCTCAGCAGCCTGTTTCTCTTTTTCATACGATTTCAGGCCAGAACCAAAATCAAGGATTTCGCCACTCTTTTGGCATGCTTTAAAAATGAGTGAGGTTTTAAGGATTTTCGGTGTGGTAATGATCAGATTCTGCCCTGACTGAAACCCTTCAGAGATCCACTCGGTTAACTTAGCAACGCTCTCCTTGGCCAGCGCGCTTTCTGAAGCACGTCCGCCCCCTGTTAAAAAGTTGGCATCTTGTAACCAGGTGGCTTTAGAGGAGGCGAAGCCGGGCATCTGTACAGATTCCATGCAGGTTTTGACGACTTGTTCGACGCGATCGCCGTTGTCACAGCGTCCGTCAATGATCTCGAGCCCAAAGGTCTTTTCAGACTCGGGTACAATCGCGTTCACGCGTTCTTGCGCAGCGGCATTGACAAGATAATCGTCATCTCCGCAAATCAAAAATAATTTGCCACTCATAGTTTGATTACTTTAGCCTATTTTAATCTGGAAGGCCAGTCTGGAAACTAGAAAACAGAATGGGATTGATATGGTTTTTGAAATACGATAAAGTGTTAGCTGTCATTTTGGGAACTGGGATTTATTGATCTCCACTATTCCACTCTTCCTTGTCCCTTCGTCTTCTTTGTGAAGAGGGTGTAGCAAAGTGGTAGGATGGTGATGGTCAGGATTCCGGCCATGATGACACCGCCAACGGAGGCGATGCCGATGCCGGCGCGGTTTTCTGATCCCAGACCAGCGTCCATCGCGAGGGGCAACATGCCGAGTCCTGAGGCCAAAATGACCATCAGCACAGGCCTAAACTGATCCACCAGCGCCGCGAACATCGCGTCACGACGGGCCATGCCGTCTCGAATGAACTGTCCCATCTTATCCACAATCAAGATGGCAGAATTCACCACGATGCCAATGAGCATGAGGATGCCGAGTAGAACCAAGATGCTAAAGTTGCAACCTGTTGCGACCAAGCTGATGAGAACGCCAATGAGCCCCATAGGAAGCGTTATCAGGACGAGCAAAGGACGACTCCACGATTCCAGGATGGCACAGAGCGTCAGCAGGGTCAGGAAGGCAGCCAGTATGAGGGCTTCACCAAAGTCAGCATTGGTCTCGGCCATCTGTTTCTCATCACCGCCGGCTTCAAGCTTGTAACCAATGGGGACGAGGTTCTTCTGTTTGACCTGTTGGCGCAGTTGCTGTCCGACCTCGCTCACCGTTGAGCCTTTAATGACATCGCCTAGAATCTTGGCGCCGCGCATCTTATTGTAACGGTAGATTTGGATGGTTGTGTAGGAGTCCACAATGTCGGCCACCGTCTCCAGCGGCATGGGGTTCCCCGGTTCGCCTGGCAGGAGGAACTGTGCGATTTGTTCCTTCCCTTCCCGCTCAGCAAGCTTGACCCGGATCTTGTAAGTGCGGTCGCCTTTACGATAGTCGGCCACTTGTAGGCCATCAATGTTCGCGCGCATCAGGGCTGCCAGTGAAGCCGGAGGGATCTTTAAGTCTGAAAGAACGGACCGCTTCGGGAGAATACGGATTTCAGGCTTGGGATCGCGAACTGTGGACTCCACGGTCGCAACAATCGGAAGGTCACGTGCCGCCTCTGCGATCGCTGTGGAGGCCGTAGCGATGGTCTTCAGTTCATCACCTGTTATAATATATTCAATGCCATACGAGCGGTTGCCCATCGCATCTGAGACGCCGGCACTGATGCGACAGTCCGTCTCGTTGGAGAGCAACGTCCGAATCTCCTGGGCGCGGTCAAAAATATCCCAGGTCCGTTCAAACTTGGGAACACAGAAGAGCTCAATTTGTCCAAGGTAAACACCCGTGTTCGCCTGTCCAGCCGTTGCGAGAGCAGAGCCGACGGTCACCAAAATGTGTTCGTTGCCTGGCAACGCAGAGATTCGCTTGGCGATGGCGTCGATACGTGTGACAGAGGCATCAAGATTGTAATAGGGCGGCAGTTCGACACGGATCGTCATGCGTCCTTGATCTTCAACTTCGATGAAGTTAAAACCGATACGTCCTCCGCAGAACTTCATGGTGAGGAAAAACGCGCCGATAAAGCCGAGAACGATTAGCAGGTTGATGGTGCGACTCGCCGCGAGGTGGCGTAAAAGATTGGCAAGTAAGCTACCTCCCTTTTGAAGCCAGAGGTCATGTGCCTTTGCAATGCGGAGGAAGATTGTCTGCTTACGTTTGCTTGCAGGCTCGAGTAAGAGGGCTGCGAGAATAGGGGTGAGGGTAAAGCTGATCAGGATGGAGACTGCATTGACGATCAGCGTGGTGATGGCGAAGGGGGCAAGGAAGCGTCCGGCAAGGCTCGTCATCATAGCGATCGGGAACATGACCACGACATTGGTCCCTGCGGAGGCCAGCACTGCGACGGTCATCTCGGAGGTACCGATACGAGCAGCCTCCCAGTGGTTGTCCATGGTCTCAAATTTTGAAAAGATATTTTCGAGTACGACAATCGAGTTCGAAACGAGCACGCCAGTTGAGAGGCCGATAGCCATGAGCGTCACGACGTTCAGGGATTGTCCTGAAATATACATGAAGAAGAGGCTGATCACCATGGTGATGGGCATGGTGATGGCGACGATGATGGTTGTCCGTATGTTGAAGAGGAAGAGAAAGAGGATTGCCGCGCAGAGGATAATCGCGCTGTAGATGCTGGTGAAGGTGGAGTTGACCACCGCCTGAATCGTGGCGGCATCATCGGAGACCCACTTGAGTTCCATGCCAGAGGGAAGCGTGGGGAGAACCTCGTTAAAGCGACGCCGGGTTTCATCGACGACCGCCACGGTATTCCCCTCAGCCTTTTTGATGACTTTAATGATAACACCCTTCTTGCCGTCCAGGGTGGCACGCTCACGGACCTCTTTGGACGCTTGACGGATGGTGGCGAGGTCGCCGAGTTTGAGACGTCGCCCCACGCTATTGGCGACCTCAATGTTGGCGATATCAGGAATGGTCTGGTACTCCGCATCGAAACGGACCGACAATTCGCCTCCCTGCTCCCGTATATTGCCGGAGGGAAGATTCAAAACGCCCCCTCTGAGGGCAGTGCAGATCTCCATACTGGTCAAGCCGGCTGCGGCGAGTTTCTCTCGGTGGAGCTCGATCCAGACTTCACGTTCGTTACCACCAATGACCTTGACTGACCCGACTCCAGGAACAGTCGCAAAGCGATCAGAGAGTTGATTATCTGCGTACTCATACAGGTCATCTAAGGGGGCATCGCCGGCCAGAAAGAGGTTGACGATCGGCATCGCATTGATATTGATTTTCTGGATCACGGGGCGATCCGCATCGTTCGGAAGGTCTGCGAGTACGGCGTCTAACTTTTCCCGGATATCCTGCGCGGCAATGTCAATATCCACGGCAAGGTTAAACTCCAGTTGAACCTGACTGATGTTCTCCATGCTGGAGGATTCGATTGTCTTAAGTCCGTCGATGCCCGAGACAGCATCTTCAATGCGTTTGGTGATATCCTTCTCAACATCCTCCGGGGAGGCTCCGACCCAGGTGGTGAGAATAACCGCATAGGGGATATCCACAGCAGGCATCTGCTCCAAGGGAATTTTTCGATAGGAGTTAAAGCCTAATGCGATCAGTGCAATCAGAAGGCACGTCGTGGCGATTGGGCGTTTGGTTGAGGCTGTAGCTAAAAACATGGAGACTCCAGAGTAGGGGGTGACAGGATACTATTTAAGGACTGTTACGGAGATGCCTTCGCGAAGTTGTGATTGTCCTTCGGAGACAACCGTCTCTCCCTCGTTAAGGCCTTTTTCAATGGCGATCCACCCATCATGACTCAGTCCGGTTTCTACCTTTTTTAAGGCGACCTTGCCCTCTCGTGCAACGAAGAGGGCAGGGGTATCATTTCGGATCAGTACTGTGTTGCTGGGTACGCCAAGCGCCTGGCGTTTTTCAAAGACGAGGGTTATCTCTGCCATGGCACCTGCGAGTGCCTCCTTAAAATCCACCTTCCCTTTGATTTCAAAGGTGCGCAGGGTTGTGTTAATAACAGGGCTCCGATAGGTGATGAGGAACGTGTCGACGTCCTTGCCCCCGATCTTGAGGCGAGCCTCGGTTATGCCAGGAACGATGTCTTGATAATAGGCCGCCGGCAGATAAGCAACTGCCTCAAGTGATGAAGGGTCTTCAATGCGCATGATGACTTCCCCGATCGGCACTTGCTCACCCGGTTCTTTTCTGCGCATCGTTACGATACCCGAGAGCGGTGCAAAGCTTTTGGCGTCATGGAGATTTTTACGACTGATCTCAAGGGCGGCGGTTGCCTGCCGTACATGGCTCTCGGCGAGCCCGACCTGAGCCTCAGAGACGGCGAGTCCAACCTTGGCTTGTTCCTGTTGAAGTTGCTGAATCTCAAATTCATGATCTGTGACCCGCCCGTCCTTGTGGAGACGCTGGAAGCGTTCGAAATCTCGCGTCACCTTTGTCGCCTCGGCCTCAGACTTTTTAACTGAGGCTTTTGCAACGGCTAGAGAGGCTTGGGTGACCGCAAGTTGTTGTTCAGCGGAGGTTAATTCATTTTGGAGGGAGAGGGGGTCTATTTGAAAGAGAACGGTTTTTCCTGCTTCAACACGATCCCCCTCGTCCACATAGATCGCGTCTAGGTTCCCAGCAAGCCGTGAGGCGACATTCGCAATCTGTTTGGCTTCAATATTGCCCTGAACGGTGAGACGGCGCTCAAAGGTGCGGGGGAGGGCTGTGACCGTACGCACAACAACCGAAGACTCTGTTTTCTGAGACGTCTTAGAATCTTCGTTCCTTTTGCTGCAACCTACACAGGCGGTCACGAGCAGGGAGAGGAGAATACATTTTTTCATAGGAGGGTCTTTCTTACTTGGTTAATTCAGGTTGTCCAGGAAGTTTAGTTATGCCCATGGCGAGTTCAAGTGAAGAGAGTGCCATGCGTTCCAGATAGGTCGTCTGGATAAACTGAATATCTGCGGCATCCATAGCGGCTTGTGCATCGAGCGCCTCGCTCTGAGGCAAGAGGCCTTCTTTCGTTTTGGCGTCATAGTCGATAAATTTTTCACGTGTAACTTGATAAGCTTGCTCTGCAACACGGCGCTTCTCAACCGTATCATGGAAGGCACCATCCGCTGTCAGGACGCGGACGATCACGGAGAGAAAGGTGGCTTCGCGTTCGCGTTGGCTTTTGGTCCGCTCGGTCTTTGCGATCTGCAGATTGTTGTAGTTTGCAAAGCCATTGAAGACGGTCCATGCCGCTGAGAATCCGGCCATCCACATCGTGCTGGAGGAGGCGAGTTCAGGAAGCATTTGGGTGAAACTGGAGAGGTCAACCCAGCGTAGCTCTCCAAAGACGGCAAGGGTGGGAACAAACTTTGCAAAGGCTTGCCGTACTTGGTTCTCCCTCGCGATGATCAGGCGATCTGCAAGCGAAAGTTCCGGATGGTTCATCAAGGCTGTCAGAACCATCTCCTCGAGAGGCTGGTCATGCTTTTGTAGCGGAGTCAACTGTGGGGCGAGTTGCAGAGGGGCGAGCGGGGAGAGTCCCAAGGTTTGAAGAAAGGTTGCGCGAAGGAGACCCGCCTGTCGTTTGGCGTGGCTAAGGTCTGCTGTTCGAGCTTCGACCAGGAGTCGTGCCTGGTTGCGTTCCCAGGTTGCCACAAACCCTTCAGCGGCGAGTCCTTCAATCCGGTTCGTCAAGGATTGGGCAGCAACGAGTTGGGATTCCAGTGCGCGGATCATATCGAGTTGGAGCCTGAGTTGGTAATAATGAACCGTGGTTTGGAGTATGATGTTTTGCCGTGTGTAGTTGGCGGCAAGTTCGGCAGAGGCATATCCATCGCAGGCGGCACCGTACAGGAACCACGTTGTCGGGGCAAAGACAGGCATGCTCAAGGTTGCAACCGCCATGTGGAAGTCCATATTCTTCGTACTGGGGATCGCGTCAAAGGTGTTGTACCCATACGAGGCGGCAACCTGGGGCAGGAAGGCGGAAAAAGAGACTTTCTTGCTGAGCTTGGCTAGGTGCGTGTCAAGATCAGCCAAGCGGATGGTGTAGTTATTGGTCAAAGCGATACGGAGGCAGTCGTCCAACGTAAGAGGTTGAGCCAATAGACGCTCATGTTCTTTTTGCAGGTGCGCGTTAAAAGCATGCGTCTGCTCTTTGCGTTCCTTCACCGGATCAAGGGTTGCGCACCCCTGAAGGAATAGCGTCAGAGAGAGCAGGGCCAACAGGTTGAGGGGATGGTAAAACACGTTCATGTCAAATATCTCGATTTAGTTGTGTCATCTGTTCTGCCATGCGTTCTGAAAGTGTCTTCAAAAGGATACGCTCCTTTTCAGAAAAGTCCTTGAACGCTCGCGTTTCAAAAAGAAGGAGTTTTTCGAGTAAGGTTTTGGCAAGGGTCTGTCCTTTTGCGGAGAGGACGATGATCTTCTTCCTGCGGTCCTCAGGGTGGGGGGTACGCGTGGCCAGACCTTGTCGCTCTAAGGCATCCAGTGTGAAGGTCATGCTCTGTCGCGGAATATAAATGGCGTCAGCTAGGCGTGCGGGCTCGGCGTCTTCAGGATGGACATAGAGGTGAATGGTCGCGCCCGCGACGCTAAAAGGGAGCCCCGAATGATTCAAGTGCCCCACCATGGCACTGTAGATTGTTCGCCAGACAGGGAGCATGCTTGTCGCGGGTAGCGTTACTCCGCTCGTGTTCTTCGACTCAGTCATAAAATCTCCAAGTTGTATTTTTTAAGATAATACCATATTGGACTATTTGTGCAAGGAGCAATTTTACAGAGACTCCTTTTGAACGTTTACTTTTTGCCCGATGTGTGGTACTTTTTAAGCTGTTTTTCTTACCAAGGGGTCAAACGATTTACTCAACAAACAAAAAGGAGAGCAGATGAAAAGAGAAGTCATGTCGGGTGCACTGATGGGTGCCTTTGCTTTAGTACTGATGACGGGATGTGTTACCTCAACGTGTAAAGTGTGTCCGTTTTCGAAGACTGAGACCAGCAAGTCTGTTTACTATAAAGATGGCAAGTTTGATGCAGCCAAGGCGAAGCAGGCCTATTTCGATATGATGAAGCGCTTCAATGTTCCTGTCTATGAAGCTTTGGTCAAGGATGAGGGGTACTTCTGGCCTCTTGATTTTAACAAAGGTGATTTTGAATCGTATGGCATGGGCGGGGTCTTCTGGTCGAACGTCAAGATGCCAGGCAACTACGGCTATCTCGGCCATGATATTTATCTGCTTCCGAATCAGAGCATTCCCGAACATCGTCATCTGGTGACCAAAGACGATAAGGGTGCTACGATTCCCGCAAAAGAGGAGTCTTGGATGGTCCGTAATGGGTATGTCTATGGCTTCAGTGAAATAGGCGAGCCCAATCTGGATCAGTTCCCAGAGGCAAAGGCTCTCCTGTCACGCGTGCAGATTCCTTATCTCAAGAGTTTACATGTGGAGAAGTGGGTTGCTGACGGACGTACGCATGTGATGCCAAAGACGGAGAGCTGGCATTTCATGATGGCTGGACCGGAAGGCGCTATCGTCTCTGAATTTGCAACCTATCATGACATGGCAGGCCTGCGCTTCAGCGTGCCCGGCGCGAAACCATAAGTGAATGATCTATTTTTAACAAGAGAGGTATAAGACAATGAAATTACTGCATATTGGTTATCCAGTTTTTGAGAAGATGGAAGGCATGATGTATGCCGATTCCTTAAAGGTGTGGTTTACGGATCCGAGCACGAACCCTTACAATATTGAGTTCGTCTATTTTGAACCAGACTGCCCCATGGCAGCCGCGATCCAAGATACTGTGCATATCGCGTTTCAGGTTGATAACATCGAGGAGGCGGTAAAGGGCAAGAGCATCCTGTGGCCGATTTGCGAGCCGGGACCTGGCATGAAAATCGCCTTTGTCTATGATCAAGGGACTCCAATTGAATTTGTGCAACTCGGCTAATAAGAAAGGTTAATCGTATGGCTATGAAAAAGTTTTTGAATGATCCGGCAAATATTACGAAGGAACTGCTGGAAGGGATGACGGCGTGTTATTCCAACAAGGTCAAGTTGGTCAATGAAAAGATTGTAGTCCGCGCCACACCGAAATGCGATTGCAAGGTTGCGATCGTCTCCTTAGGGGGTACCGGACATGAACCCGCCATCAGCGGCTTTGTCGGCGAAGGCATGTTGGATGCAAGTGTCGCTGGCGATATCTTTGCAGCACCAGGCGCTCCTAAATTGCTGGAGGCTCTCCGTCTCTTCAAGCGTGAGGCAGGTATTATCCTGGTGACCCTGAACCATGCTGGCGACCGCATGAGCGCAAACAAGGCGCTCCGCGATGCGCAGAAGGAAGGCATCAAGGTCATGGAGATCGTGACGCAGGAAGATATCAGCGCAGGCATTGATATTGATCCCGAAGAGAAGCGCGGTCTGGGTGGATGCATTCCCCTCTTCAAGGTGATCGGTGCCGCTGCGGAACAGGGTAAAAATATTGACGAGATCTATGAGATCGGCCAGCGCTTCAATAAGCAGATGGCGACCTTGGCCGTCGCGATGACAGGGTGCACCCATCCTCAAAACGGCGGTGTGATTGCTGTGCTGCCTGAGGACGAAATGGAAATCGGCATGGGACAACATGGCGAAGCAGGTGGCGGACGTAGCAAGATCCTGTCGGCTGATGAGACTGCAGCTAAGATGATCGCTCCGCTGATGAAGGCGACAGGCGTGAAGGCAGGAGACTCCGCCATGCTGATTGTCAACGGCGTCGGCGCGACCACGCTGATGGAGATGTTTGTCGTCTATCGCAAGGCCGCGGCTCTTCTCTCTGAAAAAGGCGTGAAAACGGTTCCTGGCATTTGTGATGAACTGTTGACGGTTCAGGAGATGGCTGGCTTCCAGATGATCCTCTGCAAGTTGGACCCTGATCATGTCGAACTCATGAAGGCGACTGCGAACAGCCCGTACTGGACCGTGAATTGAAGGTATAGGTATGCTCACATTACAGAAGTTTAAAGAGATGATGGTCGCTGCCGGAGTGGATATCCGTGCGAGCGAAAAACATTTTTCGGAGTTGGATGCCGCATCAGGAGGCGATGGTGACCATGGTACCGCTATTGTCACCGCGTTCAATGCAATGGATAAGGTGACGGAGGCAGGATGCTTCAAACGTTACCTGAAGGCCTTGACCGATACCCTTCAGAATGAGGCGTGCGGTTCCACCAGTACGCTGTACGGCTCTTGGCTGCAAGGGATGAGTGATGCAGCTCCTGAGAAGGTTACGGAATTGGATGCTCCGGCTGTTGCTGCTCTCTTTAAGGGAGGCTTGGAGGAGATTGGGTTTACCACAAAGGCGCGGGTCGGGGATAAGACCCTGATGGATGCGCTGATCCCTGCAACAGAGGCGCTTTGCGCCGCAGCAGGGGGTGGTGTTCCGGCGATGTTTAAAGCTGGGGCAGAAGCCGCACTCAAGGGTTCCGAAGCGACGCGCGCGATGCGTGCGAAGTTTGGTCGTGCGAAAAACTTGGGCGAACGTTCAATCGGACCTGTTGACGCAGGTTCCGCCTCCATGGCCACAATCTTCGTGGCCTTCGCAAAAGCATTCTAATACGAAAGGATAGTCCATTATGGCAGACTTAGATGATATTCGAGATGGCAAAGAGTATGGCATCGGTATTGAACAGAAGAACGAAAAGTATTTTCTGAAGGGTTCCGCAAATCTGAACTGGGGCATGAAGGACCGTTTGAGCCGTATCTTTAATCCGAAAACCGGCAACAGCGTGATGCTGGCCTTCGACCATGGCTTTTTAATGGGTCCGACCTCTGGTTTGGAACGTATTGACCTGACGATCACGCCGCTCATGAAGTATGCGGATTGCTTGATGTGCGCCCGTGGGGTTCTGAGTGCCTTGGTTCCCACGACGCTCCGCAAGCCGGTTTGCTTGCGTTCAGACGCCGGGTCAACGATCCTGACGGAGATGAACCACAATGTGGTCATGGACGTCAAAAACGCTGTCGCATTGAATGCCTCTGCGATGGCCGTCATGGTCGGTATCGGTGATCCGACGTGCGAAGCAGAAACTGTCGCTAATCTCTATCGGACCGTTGATGCGGCCCAGCCGTATGGCATGCCTGTCATGGGCGTGACCGCAGTTGGCAAGGACATGGTGCGCGATGCCCGTTATTTCGGACTCGCCGCACGGGTCTGTGCTGAAAATGGTGCCAATATTGTCAAAACCTATTACACCGAGGGCTTTGAGAAGGTTGTAGCGTGCTGCCCGGTGCCTATCGTGATTGCAGGTGGCAAGAAGCTTCCTGAGCTGGAAGCGCTGGAATTGGCCTATAAAGCCATCCAGAGCGGTGCGGCAGGCGTGGACATGGGACGTAACGTCTTCCAGTCCGAAGCCCCTGCAGCCATCATCCAGGCGATTGGTGCCGTTGTCCACAAGGGCATGAAGCCCGCTGAGGCACTCCAGATGTTTAACGATCTGAAGAAGTAGCCAGTAACAGTTGGCAGTAGCAGTCGGCAGTTGGCAGTAAAAAAGGCTGGGTTTCATTACGAAACCCAGCCTTTTTCTTTTCGATACGTCGGTCAGACTACAGGTCTTTACCGTAGATTTCGATTTCTGTGTAGTGGTTCATCTCGTTGGAGGTGTTGCCACGGCTGGTGAAACGGACATAACGGCCCTTGACATTGCTGATTGCAAAAGGACGGCCTTTGTTTGTCTCAATGTATTCCTTGTCCTTGCCCTTGCCAAGCTTGGACGAGTCATCATGGTCATTGTTGAAGACGGTTTGCACACCGTCAATGAAGTCAGGGTCATTCGATATCTGGCAGACAACATCGCGATAGACGCGAGCTTCGCCATGGAAGTGCCAGACGCAGGCTGCACTGATCTGTTTCTCTTTACCGAGATCAATCTGGACCCATTGGGTGTTTGGCCCGAGCTCCACATACGTGGTGGCATCATGATCCTTGTCACCGTCAGTGACGAAGCCAAGCTCGCCAATGATGGGTTCCGAATCACTTGAGGTGACCTTGCAACCCTTCGAGATGACCTTAGTCCCAGCAGGCACTTGAATGGGGTCACGTTCTTTGTCCCCCATGGGTGCTTCGAGGTTTTCGGTTTTGATGTCTTTTGGGGTTCCTGTAAAGCAAGGCTTGGGAAGCTCAACTTTGAGGGTTTCTTTGGCTTTCTCTTGCGCTACAGCAGCAATGACCACGCTCGTGGCAAGTGCTACCATTGTCAGTGTTTTGAGGTTCATGCTTTCTCTCCTTGTCTACTTCTTACGAAGCGTCTTGTTTAGTTAAAATAGGGCGTTATTATCACATAGGTTTGCGTATTTTGTCCAGTCAGAACTGGTTTCAATCAGTATTACTGAGTCGGAAAACAAAAACGTCGAACAGGGGATATCACTTTATCCATCCAGAGGGGTTGGTCCCTCATCACCAGCGCGCCGCACGTGGGCAGTTGGTCGCACGTCTCTTTTATTTCACTCCAGGTCATTGCGAGAAACGATGTGGAGAGTGCGTCTGCCACGGCTGCTGTGGGTGCGCACGACCATGTTCCAGCATGTCGTGCTGCTGCCATTCCTCGTCGTACATCGACAATGTGTTGTCCGTTGACATCAAAGCCAGAACCGCTGATTGCTGCGTTCTCCAGTCTCACACTGTCGAGTCCAGTACGCACCTTCCAATCTCCACCAACACCTACAGGCCACCCTTTTTGGCCATCTCCCATAGATCCGCGTGCAAGAACTGAACTTGTTCCGCCATGAATCAGGAAATCTTTGAACTCCCACTCTTTTATAAGCATATCACATGCCAAGTCTAAAGCGTAGCCTTTGCCAATGGCTCCAAAGTCAAGTTCAAGAGGGGTATTGGCTCCGTTGCAATCCGGGGCTACAGCGACGAGATAATGCTCTTTATCAATGATTAAACGGTTCATCCCGCAGGTGGCAAAGGCTGTATCCAGTTCGGATTTAGTCAGTCCTTTCCATCGGTGATTGACCTCGCGTAATTTGTCCATGACTGTTCCGACCGTGACATCAAAGACGCCTTGCGTTGCCTGGCAGATCTTTGTTGAGATCAGGAGGAGCTCCATCATCTCAGGGTCCACACGGAACGTTTCGCCCGGCTTCAGATGGCTGATCAGGGCAACCTCGCTGACATCAAGAAACCGGCTGAGGAGTGTCTCCAGCCGGTCAATCCGTTCAAAGATTTTATGTGCTGCGCTGGCTGCAAGTCTCTCCTCTTCGCCGACGACCATCAGCTCGAAGAGGGTAGACATCGCCTTGTGTTCATAGGTGAACATTATTCCTTGCGTCCGCCAGTGATCAGCATCCATGTCGCGATTGCCAAGAAGCAGATGGTCACGCAACGATGCATCTTGAGCATGATCCACTGCCAGTCGGTGCCGAACCAGGTCATCATGGGGGCAACGGCGGTGAAGACCACCAAGATGCCAAAGATGAGCATGATCATCCAAATCGTATTACGCTTAGGATTGACGATACGCTTTGAACCGCGGAACCAGATCAGGACCAGCAGACAGGTGGCGAAGAGTCCGCCAGCGACCATGTGGAAGATGAGGACATAACCTGTCATGAGATGGAAGAACCAGCCTAACAAGCCTGAAAGGGTCAAATAGGCGCTTGCCAAGATTATTCCCCACGACGCACTCTTTTCAGCAAGAGCGAGGAGGTCTTGGAACTTGGTGTGGCGAGCCCTATAGTCCTCCTCACGCTTGAGTAACGCAGGGATGGCCACAGAGATGAAGGCGATCGTCACCATGACGACAAAGGCGAAGACCACCCAGAGGAAGGTCTTGAAGAGCGGCCTCATGATGAAGGTCGAGCCAAAGAGTTTGTTATAACTGCTGGAAAGTCCCATATAAGCGATTTGGGGCTTGATTAGCTTTTTGGCCGTCAACAGGGGGCCTGTTGACTCCACATTGGCAAAGAAGAAGGTGGAGTTGATCGTGTGACAATCCGCGCACTTGGCTGGTTTGGCGCCACGTGCCATACGAGCACCCCGGACATCGTGTCCAAAGGACCAAGAGATCGCTTGAGCAAGCTTTTCCTCTTTTGACTCAAGGGCTCCGCTGGCATTGAGGGACCAGACCTGTCCATGTGCAACATACACAGGGTTGGCTTGGCCAGCCTCTTTTAGCGTTTTCAGGCCCTTAGCAACCATTTCTTCAGTGATTGAGAGGTCTGTCCCCGCAAGAGCGGCTGCGTTTTTGATGACATAGTCAGAGAGGATAGGCTTGAAGGCTCCCTCTTTGTACCAGCCAATGGCCACCTTGTCGGCGGGTAAAGAGGACTGTGCGGTAATGACACCATCGCCGTCGCCACCCCGATAATAAATCTTACCCTTCAGGATCAGTGCGCCATATCCGTTACCCGTGGCCAAGGGAGAGGCATCCAATGTCTGAAGCAGATTTTTGAGGAACGTCTTCTTTGCTGTCAACTCCTCATCAACTGCTTTTTCGGCATCTGTTTTGACTTTCTGTACTGCCTCTTCTTGTAGGTTTGTGCTACTTGCTTTGTAGGCTTTTTCAGCTGCCAGTCCCGCAGCTTCTTTCAGTTTGGCGAGGTCGGCATCGGGATCAAATTCAGGGACTGCACATACAAAGGCCCCGGAGGTCTTGTACCAAAATCCGTCAGCAATAGAAACCTTCTCGGCAGGGATAGCAATCGCATCAATATTTTTCTTGTAGGCTTGTCCATTCGCAACAAAAACCGGGATGCCTGGAATATTAGGATCCGTAGCTAATGCCTCAAGAACAGCTCCAACCTGCTCGCGAACCGTAAGGTCCTGTTGGGCGATCTCCATGACTTTCTCAGGAGTGATCGGTGTGAGCTTATCGCCATTCCGTGTGGCCCAATAGGAGGGCCATACCATGCGACGGGGTTCAATCTTGCCCTCTGCATTGCGGACAAAGACAGGTTCCATGATGAAAGGTTGGGGCGTGACCCAGCGGGCGCGACCATAGATGCCCATGCGATTTGCACGGGAGGTACGGACTTGAGCGAGTTCGCCCTTTTCTGTAACACCGGAGTGGCAGGTGGTACAACTGAGGTTTTTGAAGTGAACAACAGGAATGCCCACGTGCTTGGGCATGGGTGCGCCGAAGCGTCCGGTTTCAGCACCCTTGCCGCCGATATGGCATCCTGCGCAACTTGCGGTTGCGCGTGTCTTGTCCATCTTGCCGGTGTTATCACCGAGGTAACCGCGGGCTATTCCATGGTCAAGACCATTGGCATGGCAATCTGTACAGGTCATCCCTGCGCGCAGATGCACATCGCCGTCAATGTCCTTACTGTGCATTCCGACCTGTGTGGTCGAGTGACAGTTCAGGCAGTTCTCATTGCGGGGCTTGCCCAGTTCCAGCACGGTCCGATTTTTGTTATCAAATTTGCTCTTTTCGTAGACCACGTGAGGGGGGACGGCGTAGATGGAGTCATCCTTGTTGAGTCCCCGCATGATACCCCAATAATCGCCGACACGCTCTCCCATACCACGGACTTCGCCCAAGCCCAATGCGCCTGTTGCGGCCCAGCGGAAGTTTTGACGCGTGACGAGGCGCGCCCATTCGCTGTGATCATAAGCCTTGTCTGTGCTGTGGCAGGCAAAGCAGTTGATCTCCATGGCACCAGAAACGTCCCAACGCGCATGAGGTCCGCCCTCGGAGTAGATATCCGTTGGATCAGAGACATCGCCACCCGGCATATTGCGCCCGAAGGTGTGGGTCCACTGCCAATTGGACATTCCGATGTCAGAGGGTTTGTAGAGTCCGGGCCAATCACGTAAGCCCATCGGGATTTGTGAGCCACTGACAGGGTCGATCAGGAACCAAGGTTGCGCCGGACGTCCGCAAGGTGCATTCGTCTTGGACATGTTGAAATGCCAACCCCCTGCGATCGTATCGTAATCATGACACTGACCGCATGTTTGACGCGTGCTCACGGGAAGCACGTTTTGCGCGTCAGGAACGATGAGATCGCCAAGCTCATCATTGAGGGTCAGTCGGTGTACAGGGAGTACGCGCCCGCCATCGTAGTGGGATTCGACAGAGGCGAAG
Organism: uncultured Akkermansia sp.; assembly: GCA_964459675.1. Taxonomy (GTDB): domain Bacteria; phylum Verrucomicrobiota; class Kiritimatiellia; order RFP12; family UBA1067; genus CAIZQW01. Next base: position 16,196 of record CAYWNP010000006.1, read on the forward strand.
GCCGAACCGGCAACGAGGGTGAGGGCAATAAACAGTATGTTTTTCATAATGAAATCCTTGTTGTGATCAATCAGATCAGTCTAATCGGACAAATCGAAGCGATCATCTTACACGTGAAAATCTTCTGGCTTGAAAGTGATGGTCTTGCGCTGTGCAACCGAATCATTGGCTGCCAAAACCGCCACGGCTGATTCGTAGGCCAGCAGGGCAGGGCAGTTCAACGCTTCTGGCTTGTTCTTGCGCACGGCGAAGAAGAAGTTCTCCAGGTGAGGCATGTGTGCCGGCTTGAGCAAATCGACGGGCAATGGCCACCCATCTGCTTGTGCCGAGACACGCGCATCAATAGCAACCTTGGTGGTGACTTCACGCGCAACGGTTTTCTTGGGCTGAACAACGAGACCCTTCTGAGCATAGAGCGCCCAGGCATTTTCATCAGGGGCGCCTGCACGGATTTCGCGCTGGACGGTGTTGCCACGAGCAGAGATCTCCGAGATCGTCAGGGAGCCATTTTCGCCCATGAACTGTTCATAGAAGCCGCCGCGGCTGGAGGTGGTGAGCACCTGATAATAGGCGCGGTTAATCTTGCCTTCTTTCGTCTTAAACTCATACATGGCCATGACGTTGTCGTTCATCTGGCGATCATAATAGTCATTGCCACCAATGGCCGTGACGGAGATCGGCTGGCAATCCCAGACCCAGAAGAAGAGATCGATTTGGTGAGACCCCAGATCCACCATCGGTCCGCCACCGTATTTGGAGAACCAGCGCCAATTGAGGAACTGCTCCATGTTTTCATAACCATATTTCTGCAATGTCTCAAGAGGAATAGCTTTCTTGACGGTCAGGAAGGGAGCAACCGAACGGTTCCACTGGGCATACGCATGGGTGACGCGTCCGAGCATGTTCTCTTTGCGGATGACGTTATTGAATGCGTGCATGTAGCGCGGATTCGAACGGCGCTGATGGCCGATCTGGAGAATCTTGCCGGTCTCGCGTTGGCAGAGCACCATCTCTTTGGCCTTGGCGAGCTGATTGGACATCTCCTTCTCGCAATAGACATGCTTCCCGGCGCGCAGACAGGCGCATGTATGTTCCGCATGCATCCAGTCCGGTGTTGCAATAATCACCGCATCAAAGTTCTTGCCCTCTTTGTCCAGCATCTCACGATAATCCTCATACGTGGTGACATCGTGGCCGAGAGATTTCATACGGCCTTTTGCCAATTGCCGGCGCAGGAGCCAGACATCGCAGACAGCGGTGAAACGGACACCCGGGATCTTCATGGCTGCGTCGCAGAGGATTTCGCCCTCGGCGCCATAGCCAATCACGGCAACCTTGATGTCATCATCTTTAGGTCCGATGGTGATGCCGGTCTGCTGGCTCAGGATGTTGAAGGTCGGCAGGAAGGTCGCAGCTGCTGCGCTTCCCTTGAGGAATGTTCTACGGTTGAATGTGGTATTCATAGTTTTTCTCCTAGCGGGCACTTCTGGGGTACCCTTACAGTGTTTGTTATCCTTTTTTACATCCGTGTGTAGCGCGGGCCGTCGCCGCCTTGCGGGAAGGTCCACTCGATATTGAGATAGGGGTCCTTGACTTGACAGGTCTTGCAATGCAAGCAGTTCGAGAAGTCAATGTGAACATGTCCCTCTTCCACCCGATAAACCTCAGCCGGACAGAAACGCTGGCAGGGGGCTCCATACTTGAGGAGGCACTCCCGGCATGTGGCACGGTCCTTAATCTTTAAGTGACACGGCTGATCTTCATCATGAATCGTGCCAGACATAAAGACGTCGGTCAAACGGTCGGGTGAAGTAGGGGTCGCGGCGAGGGATGGCGCAGGGGGTAGTTTGCCACCTTTAAGGGGGTGTAGCTCCTCATGATCAGGCGACATTTTGACCATCCAGAAAGGCAGAATCCCATGAAACATCCACGCCAGTCCAGCACTTATGACGCCTAAACCCAGGAATGTGGAGAATGGCGCACGAACATTTTTCACACGCCTGAGTTGCTTCCAACCCGAGGTGGCTTTAAGACGCTTCGAATAGGGCTTTAGAGCCTCTAAAGAAAAATCATTGGCGTTCCAGCAGTCCGCTAAGGTCTGGGCTGCTGCCACACCGGACTGCATACTGATGTGTACACCTTTGATGCGAAGTGTGTCCACGAGTCCTGCCCCGTCCCCGACGATCAGTGCGCCGTCGGTGACAACCTCGGGAACGGAATAGTAGCCGCCTTCAGGGATCACTTTGGCGCCATAAGCGACCGACTTGCCACCTGCGATGTGCTGGGCGACCGATGGATGGCGTTTGAAGAGACGGAAGAGGGTGTGAGGATCCTTCTCGGGATGTGTGTAGTCCAAGGCGTAGGCATAACAGATCATCACCTGGGTCGGAGAGACATGATAGACAAAGCCACCACCGTATGTTGACCAGTCCGCAGGATATCCGAAGGTGTGGTCAATCTCGCCAGCCCGTTCTTCGTTGGCGGGCACTTCAATGACTTCCTTGATGCCAAGGGCGTAGGATTGGTCGCCACGCAGACTGTAGAGCCCCTTGCTCTTAATCAGCTTCTCAGTCAGGATCCCGCAACCGCCTTCGCCCAGAACGACGGTCTTGGCGTAAATAGCTTCGCCGGGCAGATGGTTCTCTTTTGGCTTACCATCACGGTCAATGCCCTTCGCGCCAGTGCGCGCGCCGATAATGCGCCCCTTGGCGTCCTCAATCAATTCCGTCACGGCAAAGCTGGTATAGATCTCAGCACCCTCTTTTTCACAGAGCTGGGCAAAGTACTGCGTGAGCTTGGTCAAGGAGCCCACGGGGAAACCATGCGCCTGCATCATCGGCGGGACCCAGGGAATCTTCATCGCAAATTTTTTATTGAAGAGCATGTGAAAAGATTCTTTTGTCACACGCGCTTCAATCGGCATCTTCGCAATTTCCTCGGGTGTCAGCAAACCTTCAAAACCTTCGGGATCGATCACTGCACCAGAGAGAATATGGTTGCCGATGCTACGGCTCTTTTCAACGATGGTCACACGCGGCAACTTCTTTCCTTGCGCCTTCAGTGTGCGTAAAAGAGATAGGGCTGTTGAGAGCGAGGCGATACCTGCTCCTATGCACAAAATGTCAGTCTCTAATTTTTTGGCCATAGTGTAAATTCCTTAATGGTGGCTAGCTTTTGGACTCCAGTGCATCGATCAGAAGCGGGACGATTTCAAACAAGTCGCCGACGATGCCCAAGTCCGCCACGCCAAAGATGGGCGCATTCGGATCGGAGTTGATCGCGATAATCGTATCAGAGGCGCGCATGCCCTCCAGATGTTGAATCGCACCCGAGATGCCAATCGCGATATAAATCTTCGGGCAAACCGTCTTTCCCGTTTGCCCGACCTGTCGCGCAGCAGTTGTCCAGCCGGCGTCGACGCAAGCGCGCGAAACACCGACCACACCGCCAATAAGCTTGGCAAGCGTTGAGAGCATCTCCATGTTCTCGGCCTTTTTGAGGCCGCGACCGCCAGCGATGATGATTTCAGCTTCAGCGATGTTGAGGGTCGAGGTGCTATGCTCTGCTTTGATGATTTTGGTCCGCGCGGTGATGAGCTTCAGCGTTTCGATCAGTGTCTCGCCCGTGCGTTTGGCATCGGGAGCCGCCATCTTAAAGACCTTAGGACGTACCGTCGCCATTTGTGGACGATGGTTGGGCGTCATGATCGTGGCCATGATGTTGCCACCGAAGGCTGGGCGTGTCTGATGGAGAAGGAAGGTCTCCTTGTCAATCGAGAGGGCTGTGCAATCCGCTGTTAAACCCGTATGTGCGCGAACAGCGACCTTGGCGATAAAGGCACGTCCGATAGCCGTTGCGCCAGCCAGGATCACTTCGGGTTTGTACTTGGCAATCAATTGATGGAGGGCATCCGAGTAGACATCTGCTTCATACGCGGCGAGTTCCGGCTGGTCAACAATATAAACGCGGTCAGCGCCCGCAGCAATGAGATGTGAGGCAGAGTCTTTGATGTTATGCCCGAGGACCACGGCCGCTAAATCACAGCCGCGTTCTTTTGCAAGACGGCGACCGGTTGAGAGCAGTTCGTAGGCGACCTCTTGGACCTTGCCTTCATGTTGCTCTGCAAAGACCCAAATATCTTTAAACGCTGCGAGACCTGTCGGATTCGACTCACTCTTCTCGGGTGCGCTCGAGATCGCCTTGAAGGGGCAGACCTTGACGCAGGCGTTACAAGCGCGACACTCTTCCGGTTTTAGAACAGCGAGTTTGCCTTGCATCTCCAGCGCGTCAAAGGGGCAAGCGGTGATGCACTTCTTGCAGCCTTTACACAGGACGGGGTCAATAATGATTGGTGCGTCACTCATGAATTAGGCAACCCCCTTGTCTTGCAAAACTTTAATAATCGCCTCAACAGCTGCTCTGGGCTCCTCGCGGCCATCCATGCGCATCCCGCCTGTCTTCACAGGGGGTGCAAAAATTTTGACAACCTTGGTCGGTGAGCCATTCAGTCCGCACAGGGCAGCTTCGGCATGAACATCTTTGGCTCCCCATCTCGGGATGTCTGCCTTCTTCGCGATCATCCATCCACCCAAACTTGAGAATCGGGGTGTAGAAGCCTCCTTGACGACCGTCATGACTGCGGGCAACTTTCCTTCAATCACATCCGTGCCCTCGTCCATGTGCGTCTCGACGATGAAGGTGTCCCCTTTAACCTCAAGGGCCTTTACGTAGGTGATGAGGGTGCAGTTCAGGAACTCCGAAACGCCAGGTCCGACTTGGGCGGTATCGCCGTCAATGGCCTGCTTGCCGAAAAAGACGATGTCAGGGTTGGGGTTGATCTTTTTGATCGCTTGTGCGATGGCGTAAGAGGTGGCCCAAGTGTCAGCACCCGCAAAGGCCCGGTCGGTCAGCAACACACCGTCATCAGCACCGCGTGCCATGGCTTCGCGTAGGACGATATCGGCCTGGGGTGGACCCATCGTGATGACGGTCACACGCGCGCCATGCTTATCTTTTAATTTGAGGGCCTCTTCCAAGGCGTATTCATCATACGGATTGATGATACTTTCAACGCCCTCGCGTATCAATGTATTCGTCTCCGGATTGATACGAACATTGGTCGTATCCGGAACTTGCTTCACGCAAACGATAACATGCATAGATTCCCCAAATTATTTAATGAGCACGTGTTGAAACTTAAAAATAAAAAACGAAGTTGAAATTAAACCAAAAAATCGAACGTTTGTCATGTATTTGTTTGTAAAAGATTAAGTTTTTTTACCTTATAGTAGACGATACCTTTTTTTACGAGTTTTTTTAGTCTTGCGTCAGGGGGCAAGCTTCTATAAGCTAATGAACAAATTAGGAGGTCTTATATGGTTGATAACAGAAAATTCTATTCGGCATCTGGTACGACGGAGGGGCAGACGCGACAGGCACCCTCTCTTGGCTCTTTAGGCATGCTGGCGCTTTTGCCCTTTGTGTTTCTCTTTCTCGTGGTGGGCGGCTCGCTCTGGTGGTGGTATGGGTGGCGGATTGAGCCTGAAAACGGCAAGTTTGCGATTCTCATCAAGAAAACAGGAAAAAATCTCCCCGCAGATCAGATCATTGCCCCCTCCTTGGATTATAAGGGCGTTCAGCTGGAGGTCTTGCCGGAAGGACGTTTCTTCTATAATCCGTACGTGTGGGACTGGAAGATCGAAAAAACAATTGATATTCCCGCAGGTAAGTTTGGTGTCCTCGTCCGGAAGTACGGCAAGAATCTCGCGGGTGGGGATATCATCGCCAAAGATGATACTTACAAAGGTATCGTTCGAGAAGTCTTAGGTACGGGCAAACATCGTGTGAATCCGTATGCGTATGAAATCAAGATTTTCAATGATATCAAGATTGCGCCGGGTCATGTCGGTGTGGTGACGGCGTTGTGTGGTAATGATATTCTCAATAACGTTTCGAAAGAATCGACCATTTCCAAAAAATTCCTTGTCGGGACTGGCGAGAAGGGTGTGCAACCCGATGTTTTGAAGGAAGGGACGCATCGGTTAAATCCGTACCTTAATGCGGTCTCTATTGTGAATATTCAGAGTCAGCGGTTTGAACTGAGCGGGGCAGATGCCATTGCTTTTTTGACACTGGATGGCTTTCCCATCACGGTGGAGGGCACCTTGGAGTTCAATTTGAATGTGACAAAGGTGGCGCAGCTCACCCACGAGGTCGGGGACATGGATGATATCATGCAAAAACTCATCCTTCCAAGCGCCCGTGGATTCTCCCGGTTAGAGGGGAGCAAGAAGAACGCGACAGACTTCATTGTCGGCCAATCCCGCCAACTCTTCCAGAACAATCTCGAAGCCTATCTGCAATCGGTTTGTGCACCCTGGGGTATCTCGCTTAACTCGGTTTTGGTTCGTGACATTATCGTTCCTCAGCAAATCGCCTCGGTGATCCGGGATCGTGAACTGGCGGCTCAAGAGGGAAAAATGCTTGAACAGCAAACGGTTCAAGCCATATCCCAAGGGGAGTTGGGAAAACAGAAGGCCCTTGCTGAGCAGAATCGTATGACCGTCGCTGCGGACACGGAAAAAATCAGGTTGACGATTGCCGCTGAACAGAAGAAGATGGAGAAGACCATTGCTGCCCAAACGGAACTTGAGGTCGCTAAGATCGGCTTGCAGACAACGAAGGCGGATGCTGAAGCGCTTTTGAAGATTGCTGAAGCAGACCGTAAAGTCGTCGAGTCACAGAATAAGGCCACAGCAGATGTGCTTCGTCAGCAGGTGACGGTCTATAAAAATGAGGCTGATTATATTCGTGCAAAACTCTATGAAAAGACCGCTCCACGCGTCGAGAGTGTTTTGACAACTGACAATGGAGGAGGACTCTTCGGACTTCCACTCCAGTCAACGCAAGAGGTGAAGGGTGAAGCGATGAAGAAAGAGGTGACGCCATGAAGAATTTAATCGGTGCTATTATAGCGTTAGTTGGTGGGGTGACGATCTTGATTTGTGCATTCCTCTGGATTTTCTGCCGTATACAGGTGGAGCCTGGATACATGGCGATTGTGACGGCGAAGGTGGGTAGGTCCTTGCCACTCAATGAGATTCTGGCTGCGCCAGGTGAAAAAGGTGTCCAGCGCGATCCTCTTCCGGAGGGCCGCCATTTCTTGAATCCGATCAATTATTCCTATGTGATCGTCCCTGTTGTTTCCATTCCTGTTGGCAAGGTGGGTGTCGTGACCTCCAAGGTGGGTAAGGAGTTGCAACTGGGCGAAATTCTGGCAGCGGATGACAAGGGGAAAGGTATCTGGAAGGATGTACTGGGCCCAGGAACCTATCGTCTGAATCCTCAGGGATATGATGTTACCTTGCTCGACGCGATCAATATTCCGATCGGGTATGTGGGCGTGGTGATCGCGCAGACAGGAAAACCCGTTCCCTTTGGACAATTTGCCGGACCCGGACAGCAGGGCGTCATGGAGCAGGTTCTCCACCCTGGACTCTATTACAACAATCCCCGCGCCTATCAGGTGGACATTTTAGAGATCGGGATGAACCAAGTCTCTATCCTCGGACGCTCTGGAAGCATGGTGATCACCAAGAGCCAGATCGGTTCCGAGAATGGCAAGGAGTTGCAGGCTTTGCAGATGAATGCAGTGCGTGCACAACAGGCGAAGCGCAATGAATATCTGGAGAAAAACAAGGACAGCGGGTTTGTTGCCAACCAGTCATTGCAACAAGATGTTCAGACTCAAAGCGACGATTCAAAACAAAAGTCCTCCTCGTGGGGGAGCCGTAGCCGGAATGCGCAACCACAACAACCGCCATCACCTCAGCAGAGGTCCAATCAAGTGGATGCCTTCGCGAACCAAACGGCGCAACAGGCCGTCATTCCAGAATCTGCGGCCTTTGGTATCATGCGTTTTGTGGAGTTTCCCTCGAGTGATGGCTTTCAGATCCTGTTGGATATGACCGTGGAATTTGAATTGCTCCCGGAGAATATTTCGCGAATCTATATGCTCTACGGTGATCTGCCCGCCGTTGTGGAGAAGATCCTCTTGCCTCAGATTCTCTCGATCTCTCGGATCAAGGGTTCCAGCTATAAGGCGCGCGACTTTATCGATGGCGAAGGACGCCAAAATTTTCAGAAAGATTTGACAACGGAGTTGAGCCGTGTCCTTAAGGAAAAGCATATTCTCGTTCATAATGCGATCATTCGCCATGTTGAAATGCCACATGATATTCTGGCGCCTATTCAGTCGGCAAGTGTGGCTGTCGAACAGGATAAAACCAATACGGCGCGGCAGGATACGGCTCGTAAGCAGGCTAAACTCAATACGCAGAACGCGATGGTCGAGCAGATGAAAAAGCAGGTTGATCAGGAGACGGAGAAGTTGATTGCCACGACCGTTGCAGAAACCAAGAACAAAGTGGCTTCTATCCATGCAAACGCAACCCTCGCGGCTGCTGAGTTGAACTTGCAGAAAGCCTCGGTTCAGGCTCAGATCGCACAGGTGCAGGGTGAAGCAAAGGTTAAGTCTAACTTTGTCGTCGCGAATGAACGCGCGTTGGGCGAAAAGATGAGAGTCTCTGTCTTTAAAAACACCGCGTCTCTGGCAGATCTGACCTTTGTGGATAATCTGAATCCAGGGTTGACGATCAAGATCCTTCACGCCGGTCCTGGGACACTCTGGACTGACATGAAGGGATTGACCCCGAGTGTGCCGGTGACGAGGTAGTTAGAGGAGCGTGCGGTCGCGTCAATATTACTTCAGCGTTAAGCGTTGAACGTTCAGAGTTAAACGTTATAAGTTTAAACTCTCAACGCTCAACATTTAACGTTTAACTCTTAATTTAAGAAGCTACCCGCCTCGTTTATTCCCGGTACACCTGCCTACTGCCTGGCTTCGTTCGGGAGGCTTCTCACCAGCACATTCTTCTTCCCGAGGAGTGTCAGTCGTCGGACAATTCCCGGGGTGCAGAGCAGTGTCAGCTTTTCGGGGGTATCAGGTATCCAGATGGCTTCACATCCTGGATACCGCTTCAGAAAGACAACGCCTGCTTCAGGCCCAAGGACAAAGAGGGTCGTCGAGAGTGCGTCTGCCAACATCGCCGTTGGCGCCACAGCAGTCACTCCGGCCATGCCGGTTACCGGACGCCCAGTTCGCGCATCCATGATATGCGCGTATCGTGTGTTCGCGATCTCTACAAATCGCTCGTAATTCCCGGATGTTGCGACCGCCTCACCGTTCGTCAGCAGAAACTGGGCTGCGCAACTCCCTTCGGCAAAAGGATTTCGAACGCCGGTACGCCAGCCTCCGCGTCTAGGTGAGGCCTCTCCTATCGCACGGAGATTGCCCCCGAGATCGATCAGCGCGTTGGTAGTCCCGCCCTGCGTCAGCGTGTCGTACGCGAGATCAACGGCATATCCCTTGGCAATAGCCCCGAGATCAAGTTTCATGCCGGGTTGCGGCAGGGAGAGTCTCACGGGCGTTGTTGTGGGATAAAATTGGATGCGACGCCAGTCAGCGAGTTTCCTGGCTTCTTGGAGCGCCTCTTCGGAGGGAAATGAAGCAGGTGCCCGTTCCTGGGTGAACCCCCAGCACGACATGAGTGAGCCAGCAAGTGGATTAAAGGCCCCGTCGCTCGCTTCGGCTATTTGAAGCGCTGCAGCTACAAGTGTCCCAACTTCTGGAGAGAGAGGAGTCGGCACATTTTTGCCAGCAGCTTGATTGAGGAGTGAGAGCTCACTGGTCTCTTGCCAGGTTGAAAAAAGTGTGTTGACCCTTTCAAAGAGGGGCTGTACGAGTTCCCGTCCCGTTTTTGCCTCCTCCATAGATTGTGCTTGGATGGCGGCAACCGTGCCCATCGTGAACCATTGAGAACGCGCAACCGCTGGACCTTTGCCACACCCTGTCCACGTGAGGAAAAGCGCTGACAAAACCAACGTATGCGTCGATGCGCGTGTGGTTCTGTGGGGGGCAGGCTTCCCCCCGCGATTCCAGTACTCCTTCAGTGCGTTCATCTGCTTCTTCCTTCTGTTTGGGCAAAACATTCTCATAATCTTCTGCTGAGGTCAAGAAGAGGCTGAATTTTTGCATTGAGGCAACGTGCTCAAAACAGTATGCTTATCACATTCAAGGAAAGGCCTGTCATGGAACAAGAAGAAGGTGTGGCTGAAGCGTATGCAAAAGTTCAAACAGTGATCGCAGAGGCTTGTGCGAAAGCAGGTCGTCGTGTGGATGAGATTGAAGTGATTGGTGTGACGAAGACACACGGGCCTGACGTGGTCCGCGAAGCTTGGGATGCTGGACTGCGCCTCTTTGGCGAAAATAAAGTCCAAGAGGCTGCTGCCAAAATACCGGAGAGTGTCAGTCAGGCAGAGTGGCATCTCATTGGTCATCTTCAACGTAATAAAGTCAAGCCGGCCCTTGAACTCTTTTCAGTCATCCACTCCGTGGACTCCCTCCGCCTTGCTGAACAAATTGAACATGTTGCAGAAGAGGCAGGGCATCGTCCGCAGATTTTGCTGGAGATCAATGTCTCTGGCGAGTCGAGCAAGGACGGGATGCGTCCAGAGGCTGCACCCGAAGTCATTGAGTATCTGATGACGTGTCGATCCCTAACCTGGACAGGACTGATGACTCTGGCACCTTTTTATCCTGATCCTGAGCAGACGCGTCCGGTCTTTGCCAAACTACGGACTTTACGCGATACATGGGAAAAGGCTTATGGCGTCTCGCTTCCCACGCTCTCGATGGGCATGAGCAACGACTACCGTGTCGCTGTCGAAGAGGGGGCCACGTGGCTCCGCCTTGGCACTGTCCTCTTTGGACATCGCCCCAAATGGCGTCCCGTCGCAGAGGAGAGTTTTTGACAGGATTTACAGGATTGACAATTTTACCGCAAAGAACGCAGAGAACGCATAGAAAAGAGTTGTACATCTGATTGTGAAACAAAGAATTAAGAAGTTGATCTTTGAGATCTCTGCGTTCTTTGCGGTTAAATAAAATCAAGTTATAGGTGGAGATATGATCATTTTAAATCGAGCATATTGGGTGGCATTGTTTGTCTGTTGTGTGGCTGCTGCTGGGCTGGCTGCAGATCAGCCACAATGGGGGGAGCGCTATTCGCGAAACATGGTGTCGCCGGAGAAGGGGTTGCCTGGCCACTTTGATATTGCTACTGGTGTGAATGTGAAATGGATCGCGGATAACGGCACGGAGACGTATTCAACCCCCGTGATCGCAGGTGGCAAAGTTTATATCGGTACGAACAATAAAAAACCGCGCAATGAAAAGCAGATCGGCGATCGCGGTATCCTCATGTGCTTTGATGAGCAGACCGGAAAATTCCTCTGGCAATGGGTGGTCCCGAAAATAACCACCAGTGTCTATTGGGACTGGACAGGGGCAGGTATCTGTTCGTCCGTGACCGTTGAGAGTAATCTCGTCTATGGGGTCAGCAGTCGTGGTGAGGTGGTCTGCCTGGACCCCGAAGGTATGGCCAATGGCAATCAGGGGCCCTATACGGATGAAGCGCGGCATAGTACACCCGAAGGGATGTCTGTCGTAGAGGTCGGTCCGAAAGATGCGGATATCCTCTGGCTCTATGACACGATTAAAGAGTTGGGCATCCGGCAACATGATTCCGCGGAAGCCTCGATCTTGGTTGATGGACGTTTCCTCTATCTCAACACGTCTAATGGCGTGGATGATACGCACCGCCATATCGCGTCGCCCAATGCGCCCTGCTTGATCGTGCTTGATAAAATGACGGGAAAGCTGGTGGCAACAGACAATGAACGTATCGGATCAAACACCGTTCATTGCACATGGGCGTCACCTTCACTTGGGGTTGTAAACGGACGTAAGCAAATCTTTTATGCGGGACCGAATGCTGTCGTGTATGGCTTTGAACCCATTACAGAGGTGAAACCCGACGTGCAGATGTTGAAAAAGATCTGGTGGTTTGACTGCGATCCGACCGGCCCCAAAACAAATGTCCACCGCTATATGGGTAATCGCAAGGAGAGCGCCAGCACGATTCATGCGATGCCGGTATTTGTCGATGGCCGTCTCTATGTGGCCGGGGGAGGCGATATCTGGTGGGGCAAGCGCGAAGCGTGGTTGAAGTGCCTCGATGCGACCTTGACGGGCGACGTGACAACAACTGCCGAAAAGTGGTCCACTCCGCTCAACCGACATACCCTTTCAACGCCTGCAGTTTGGAATGGACTGGTCTTTACGGCTGATTCAGGACTAAAAATTCATTGTGTGGATGCTGCGACCGGCAAGCCCTACTGGACGCACGATGTTCAAGGCGAGATCTGGTCCTCTCCCCTTGTCGCGGACGGTAAAGTCTATGTGGGCACACAGAAGAGAGAGTTCATTGTCCTCGCCGCCAGCAAGGAGAAACGGGTGATCTCAACCAACATGCTCGATAGTGCCATCAGCGCCACACCTGTGGCCGCCAATGGCACACTGTTCGTCGCGACCTATAAAAAGCTCTACGCGTTTGCTCTCCCCAAGCAAAAAGAATAGCTTTGTTAGGATTGAGAATTTTTACCACAAAGAACGCAAAGAACCCAGAGAAACAGTTCAGACCAGATTAAAAAGCAAAATATTTAGAATTTGATCTTTGGGATCTTTGTGTTCTTTGCGGTTGAATTAGAATTGATGTTACAATCCCGCCAGATGCTCGTGCAAATAGGCTTGCAGCTTTGCCGGTTTGATAGCGTAGAACTTGCCTTCGGTTGAATAAATGCGATCTGTCAAGGCCATGTAGCCGTTGTAATAATCCGGCGCGATGGCGGCGTGTAAGGCTTTAACCTCCTCTGCGAATTTCCCGCGATTGTGGACCAGCTCCCAGCAACGAGCGAAACGTTGGATGCGGCAGAGTGTGTCGAAGTCCAGTACATCGGAGTGAATGAGTTCGTAAGGAGGTTCTGGATTGAAGGCGAGCTCAAGCTTTTCTGCTTCCTGAAACATCCGCGTCCCTGGAAGTCCCTTCAGCCAGTTGACCTGCACTTCCGGGGCGCCGCAGGTTGCGACCAGCGTGTTGAAGCCCTTTGCAAACGAGGCTTCATCCTCTCCTGGAAGACCAAAGATCAAATCTGCATGCACAACGGCGCGGGTCTCGTGACAGAGCTTGCGCAGATTTTCGAGTGCATGTCCCGTATTGACGCTTCTGCCGATACGCTTTGAAACCTCGGGATTGAGGGTCTGAAGTCCGACTTCAAGGTGTAATGCATCTTTGGGATAAGCCGCCATACGTGTGAAAACGTCCGGATGCAGATGATCGGGATTGATTTCAAAATGGAGGCAGGTGCCAGGTGTGACGCGAGGAAGAAAGAAATCCAGTATCGCACACGCATGTTCGACGGGCGCATTGAACGTGCGGTCCAGAAACTTGAACTTCCGCACACCCCGCTGCCAGAGCTTATCAAACGCAGGAAGCAATGTGTCCAGCGGAAAGAGCCTCAGGGTGGTTCCATTCGAGGTGCAATACGAGCAGGAGTAGGGGCATCCCCGGGAGGTCTCTGCATAAATCGTCCGTTGTGCGATGTCCGTGTCGCTATATTCATCGTAAGGCAAGGTGAGTTGCGAGAGGTCTTCGGGAACGGCATGGAAATACGGCAATGTTTCAGGCCCCGGAATCAGGGGGTCGTTCGCTAAAACGGCTTTGCAGACTTTTTGAAACGTGCTCTCCCCTTCGCCGAAGATCATCGCATCCCAGAGCTTTACACCTGGCGCCTCGCTGTTTTCAACGAGTTCCGGTCCGCCTGCGACGCAGACGATCTCCGGATGCGCAACGCGGAGGATACGCACCGTAGCTTCGACGACGAGGCGATTCCAGAGATAGACAGAGAACCCGACGATACGAGGTTTGCGCTGTGCAATCTGTTCGGCAAGCTGAATCGACGTGACATCCAGATCTGTTTCGAGATAGGCGGTGTTTTCTGACAGCGGACCCAGATTAGCACGCAAGCTCCGTATCGCGTACGAGGCGTGGCTGTAACGCGCATTGACGGAAACCAAAAGTATGTCGGAGGTGTTCATTATTCGATATCACGCTAAATTCGGAACCACAAAACCCACAAAATTCACAAAATCCTTTTTTTATTACATCTTTGCTGCCGCTAACTCTCTGTTTCACCTATCATTCGTGATGTTCGTGTTATTCGGATGCTAAAAAAGATTTATGACTGCCAACTGCTACCCTGGCCGCCGTAGCCTTGGCGAAGGAGGCTGCCTACTGCCCACTGCCCGTATCATCTTCTCAAGCACCTGCCTCCGAGAGGATTTCTAACTGCTCACGATAGGCTGCTCTCAGAAGGTCAGGAGTCTCTGCCTCATCGTCTTTTAAAGCGATCGGTCCGATGGCTCCGGCACCGTACGCACGGGTCTTTGCGCACTCCTTGGCCAGAGTGACACCCGCACGCAAAAGATCCTGATATTGTGGCGAGGTGAAGCGGTTGGCTGCGAAGGTATTGGTCCGTAAAAGCTCAGCTCCCGCTTCGAGATAGGCGGAATGCACACGCCGAATGGCATCGGGATTGGTGATGTTGAGTTGCTCCGGACGGTTCCGTAAGTCAAAGCCCAGTTCGTGCAGATAGGTGCCCATGGCACCGTCACCGACCAAAGGTGCTTGTTCAAGTCTTTCAAGGAGAGGCAGATTCATTTTCAAAGAATACCATGGTGAATATCCAGGTGACAAGTCAGCAATTCAGAGTCACATAAGTCAGATCCCACTATTCCAACCTTCCATTATTCCAATATTCCATTAAATTTAAGCTTGCACGTTGTGGAAAATTCGGTATGTTGGTGCGACTTCCAACCCGAATAAGGATTTTTTATGGCAGGTGAATAT
>CAYWNP010000006.1:31162-32608 GCA_964459675.1 uncultured Akkermansia sp.
GGTATGTTGGTGCGACTTCCAACCCGAATAAGGATTTTTTATGGCAGGTGAATATGCGTTCAGTTTAATCAATGTGACCAAGCAACATGAGAAGAAGACCATTCTTGAGGAGGTCTATCTCTCGTTCTATCATGGGGCGCATATTGGTGTGATCGGGGCAAACGGCTCCGGTAAGTCCTCGCTTCTTCGCATTCTGGCTGGACTCGACAAGGAATACATGGGCGAGTGTCAGATTGCCAAGGGGACGAAGGTCGGCTTTTTGTCGCAGGAGCCTGAACTTGATATGACGAAGACCGTGATCCAGTGCGTGGAAGAGGGCGTTGCTGGGTCAAAAGCCATCATGGCGCGATATGACGAAATTTGCGAATTGCTGGGCAATGATTTGAGCGATGCGGAGTCCGATAAACTGAATACGGAACTCGGAAAACTTCAAGACACGATTGATCATAATGACCTCTGGAGCCTTGATCATCATATTGAGTTGGCCATGGAGGCCTTGCGTTTGCCTCCGTCGGATGCGCCAGTCGCGCCACTCTCCGGCGGTGAGCGTCGCCGTGTGGCACTCTGCCGTCTGCTGATCTCCAATCCCGATGTGCTGCTCCTCGACGAACCGACCAATCATCTGGATGCTGACTCCGTTGCCTGGCTTGAAACGTATCTGAAGAATTTTAAGGGAACGCTCATTGTGGTGACGCATGACCGCTACTTCCTCACGAATGTGACGGAGTGGATTCTTGAATTGGATAATGGCCGCGCCTATCCGTACAAGGGTAATTACGAGGCCTGGTTGCAGCAGAAACAGGATGCGATGGTGCGCGAAGCCAAGCAGAGCGAATCGCGTCGGAAATTAATTGAGAACGAATTGGCATGGGTACGGACAAATCCCAAGGGGCGTCGCGCCAAGAATATCGCCCGTGTGCGCCGCTATGAAGAGTTGGCTGGCCAAGAGGTCAATACGCGTGAAGATGATTTGAGTATCCAGATCCCGGCCGGTCCACGCCTGGGCGACCTCGTGGTCAAAGCCGATAAGGTGTCCATGGGCTTTGGGGATAATCTACTCTTTGAGGATATGAACTTTGATCTGCCGCGAGGTGGCATTGTCGGCGTGATCGGTGGAAACGGCGCGGGTAAGACGACCCTTTTTAAGATGATCACCGGACAACTAAAACCGCTCTCGGGCACGTTGACGGTCGGTCCGACCGTCGTGCTCTCACATGTGGATCAGATGCGCGATGCCCTCGACCCAAACCATACGACCTACGAAGAGATTACAGGGGGCTCTGAGTTTGTGATGTTGGCAGGTACGACCCAGATGAATGGCCGTGCCTACTGCAGTCGCTTCAATTTCAAGGGAGCTGATCAGCAGAAGCGTGTAGGGGTGCTCTCCGGCGGTGAGCGTAACCGTGTCCATCTGGCCAAGTTACTCCGCAAAGGCGGTAACCTGCT
>CAYWNP010000006.1:32708-39345 GCA_964459675.1 uncultured Akkermansia sp.
AACGTTTTTAGATGCGTAACGGGCTTCATGGCTTGACGCTCTCCTGTTGTTTATTGTAACTTAATAAGACTTCAAATGAGTGAGCTACAGGTGGGGGGAGGTAAGCGGATGAATCGAGTTGTCGTCATGATGACGTGTTGGTTGCTTGCGAGCGGGGCAGATGCCGCACGGGAGGGGAACACTAACGTTGTTGAGCGTGAGAAAAGCGATGAGCTCCTTACGGATTGGCTCCAACAAGACTTAAAGAACCCTTATGCCTCCGGCATACTCAACTCGCCCGAGGGAGTCGCACATCTGAAAGCAGCCATTGAAGTAGCCCTTCAGGAAACACGCACACGTATTGGGGGCATGTGGAAGGACGCGAAAGCGCCCGAAGGACAAGAGCTGAAGCCCTTGCTGGCCTTTTATCGCCAGATCTGCCTCGCGCGTCGCGCCGCACGCCTGAAACCACTTTTTGAGGGGATGCCCAAGCTTGTCTATGCGCGTCACGCGGTCATGGGGGGCTCGCACTACGCCTATACTGAAGCCCTCTCGGATGCGCAGGCGGAACGTAATTTTCAGGCCGGAGGTCAGCTGTGCCTCGCGGAGGCGACCCCGGACGGACTTTGGAAAGAAACTGTTCTTCTGGAGACAAAGGAGGGAATCATCCGCGATGTCGATGTGGACTATGACGGAAAGAAGATTCTCTTCGCTTGGAAAAAGTCAGACCGTGGTGATGACTTTCACCTCTATGAATGTACGTTGGACACGACGGGCAAGAAGATCGACCAGCTCCGTCAACTCACGGAGGGTGTGGGCGTTGCAGATTATGAAGGCTGTTATCTGCCCGACGGCAAGATTATCTTCAACTCCTCGCGCTGTATGCAGATTGTCGATTGCTGGTGGACAGAGGTGAGCAACCTGTATGGGTGCGATGCTGACGGAAAGAATATTCGGCGTCTCGCGTTTGATCAGGTTCATGACAACTATCCGACAATGACCTGGGACAATCGCATACTCTATACGCGCTGGGAGTACAATGACCGCTCGCAGATGTATCCTCAGCCGTTGTTCCAAATGTTTCCGGATGGCACCGCGCAGACTGCTGTCTATGGCGAGAACTCGTGGTTCCCGACCACCATCGCGCACGCCCGTGCCATTCCGGGTTCTCCGAACATCTTTGCGATTGCAACCGGCCACCACTCCTGGCAACCAGGGGAACTTATTCTCATTGAGCATGCCAAGGGACGCCAGGAGACGGACGGCATCACGCTTCTGGCGCCAATCCGTCCGTTCCCCCCGCAACGGCCGATTATCATCGACAGTTACGGACAGGAGAAGGACCTCTTCGCCTATCCCTATCCGCTTGACCAGCAGCAACTGTTGGTGACCTATAATCCCCAGGGATGGGGTAAGAAAACTGAAAAGGGACGTCGTGGCCGTGATCGCAAGACGGGATTTGGTATTTATTGGATGGATATCGATGGTAAGCGTGAGCTGCTCGCTTCAGGACAAAGCTTGTCCTGTGGACGCGTCGTGCCACTCGCGCCGCGCAAGCGTCCGCCGCAGCGTCCCTCCATGGTCCAGGAGGGCAAACGAGAGGGTTCCTTTTATATACAGAATGTCTATGAGGGCGAAGCAATGAAGGATGTTCCACGCGGAACGGTGAAGACCCTGCGCGTGGTGGAGCTCGAGTTCCGTGTCGCAGGTATCGGCAACAATAACAATCGTGGTCCTGGGGGTAGCGCATTGGTGAGTACGCCGGTTGCAATTGGCAATGGCTCGTGGGATCCCAAAATTCTGGTCGGCGATGCAAAGGTCTATGAGGACGGCTCCGTCTTTTTCAAGGTTGAAACCTGTAAGCCGATCTATTTTATGCTTCTGGACGCGAAGGGACGCATGGTGCAGACCATGCGAAGCTGGACAACGCTTCAACAGGGCGAGAACGGCTCTTGCGTGGGCTGCCACGAAAACAAGAACAGTGTCCCCTCCAGCTATGCCAAGCGCACGACAGAGGCGCTGACGCTCGGCGCGCAGAACTTGTCACTGATTAATGGACCGAAACGCGGTTTTAGCTTCACGAAGGAGGTTCAGCCGATTCTTGATCGCCAGTGCGTCACGTGCCATGACGGAAAAGGCGATAAACTGCCTAATAGCTTTGATCTGACAAAGACGGCTGTTTTGGACACTGGCGCCAAGCGGACCTGGTTGCAATCCTATTTGACGCTGACCCATGCACAGTCCGCGGATAAAAATGCGAAACAGCGGTGGAGCGGCAATGCGGACCATGAGCTCCTGAACTGGATTTCCGCAGGGTCCACAGTCAAATTGATCCCTCCCTACTTCAAGGGGTCAAATACCAGTGCCTTTTTCAAGCGTCTGGACGCAGGCCACTGCAAGACCCTCCCAGCCTCGGAGCTCGCCACCCTGGCGATGTGGGTCGACCTCGGTGTGCCCTTCTGCGAAAACTATCTCGAGGCGAACGCATGGAGTGAGACCGAGCGCGCCAAACACGACATGTACATGGAAAAACGCATCAAATACAAAACCGTGGTAGAGTAGGGGAGTAAGAAGTGCTAAAGTTCTAGCCGCCTTCGCCCAGGCTACGGCGTGCCAGGGTAGCAGTTGGCAGCCGGCTTCGCAAAAGCTACGCCGCGCCAGGGTGGATTGCCTCGGAACAAACTGACTGGTAACTTTTAGCATCCGAATGACGCGAACACCACGAATGCTTGAGAACATCCAGCATAGAATTGTGAATAAGGCTCGTTGGAGCGAAGCGGAAACCATTCGGCGAAAGCCGAAAGCGGTAGCGGTAATAAGGCAATTCAAATATTGCAAAAGGAGTATGACATGATTGGTTCTAGCGGATTTATCTTTGCCTTTGCGCTCGATGGAAAGGGTGGGGGCAGAAGCCTCGACTGGGCGAGCGTAAAAACGTGGCGCCGCGAAGAGGGGACCCTCTGGATTCACTTGGACTATGCCGGTGATGATGCAAAGCAATGGCTCGACCATGAGAGCGGGATAGATCCCATCATCGCGGAGTCGTTGACCACCGAAGAGACACGTCCCCGAAGCCTGGTGCACAAAGGTGGCATGCTTCTGATTTTGCGAGGCGTCAATCTCAATCCAGGGTCGGACCCTGAGGACATGGTCTCCGTCCGTTGTTGGATTGAGGCAGATCGGATCGTCACCATGCGCCATCGCCGTGTTATGGCGACAGAGGATATTCGTCAGGCCGTTCTGTCCGGGAGTGGCCCAACAGATACTGGTTCTTTCTTAGAGTCATTTTCCGACCGTCTGGTCATTCGCATGGGAAATGTCATTTCTGACACGGACGATGCCGTTGATGCGCTCGAGGATGTCATTTTGACGGAGCAGAGTTATGAGCTCCGTCAGAAAATCGCCGACATCCGTCGTACTGTCATTTCGTTGCGCCGCTACCTGGCGCCGCAGCGGGACGTGATGGCGCACATCTATACAGAGAAGGTAGATTGGCTGGACGACAGGGAGCGCATGCGCCTCCGCGAGATCGCCGACCGTACAACACGCTATGTTGAAGATCTTGATGCCATTCGGGATCGTGCCATTGTTACCCAGGAAGAGCTCAACAATCGTCTCACCGAGCAGATGAATAAGACCATGTATATCCTCTCCATTGTCGCAGGCATCTTTCTGCCTTTGTCTCTTTTAACTGGGCTTCTCGGCATCAATGTTGGCGGGATTCCCGGTTCAGATAACAATTGGGCATTCCTGGAATTTTGCCTCCTCCTGATCGTTGTGGCTGGTCTGCAGATCTGGTTTTTCAAACGCAAGAAGTGGATGTAGTGGGGGCTGGCTGAATATCCAATATCCAACACGGAATATCCAAATCGCACCCCTCCAATAGGAGAAACCTATGAATTATCCTAGTGTTGTCCGGGTAGAACCGCAAAGTGAGTTTTGTTTGCGGATTGGTTTTGATAATGGTGAATGTCGAAAGTTCGATGTTAAACCGTTGTTTAATTGTGGGCGTTTTTCAGAGTTGAGAGACGTTTCTGTCTTTGAGAAGGTAAGAGTCAGCTTTGACACAATCGAATGGGCAAACGGTTTGGATCTCGATCCAGAGTATCTGTATGAGCGCAGTGAAGCGTGCTACAAAACAAATTCACCAGATGAGACTGAGGCTGATGTTCCGTAAACAGAGAAACGGGTAATTATGGATTTCGTACATACTGAACATCATCGCATCCACCGCTCCGGCTGGCTGCGCGCAGCCGTCTTAGGGGCCAATGACGGCATTGTCTCAACAGCCAGCTTGATTGTCGGCGTTGCCGCAGCGGGCGCAACGCAGGGCAACATTGTTCTTGCGGGTACCGCAGGCTTGGTTGCAGGCGCTATGTCCATGGCGGCAGGAGAGTATGTCTCCGTCCAGTCCCAGGCAGACACCGAACAGGCGGATCTGAAGATGGAGACCGAGGCACTGGATCAGCATTGGGACGAAGAGCAGATGGAGCTGGCGGTCATTTATCAGGAGCGCGGCTTAGACGAGCAACTGGCGCTGGAGGTTTCACGCCAACTAATGAAAAAGGATGCGCTTGGCGCGCATGCACGAGACGAACTGGGTATTACAGAGGTGCTCAGCGCCCGTCCGTTTCAGGCCGCCTTCTGGTCCGCCGCCTGTTTTACCGTCGGTGCCGTCATCCCTGTTCTCGCCGCCGCTCTAGCTCCAGTCTCCTCCTTGCTCTGGCTCGTCCCAGGGCTGGCAATTGCGCTGCTTGGCACGCTAGGTGGTATTGCGGCCTACACGGGTGGCGCCTCCCCATTGCGCGGGGCCATACGCGTCTGTTTCTGGGGAACCCTAGCCATGGCCTTGACCGCTGCCGTCGGCAAGCTCTTTGGCGTTTCTCTATAACTTCAACGTTAAGAGTTCAGAGTTCAGCGTTCAGCGTTAAGAGTTATAACTCTCAACTCCCAACGTTTAACTCTTAATTTAAGAAGTTACTCTTTCGTCCCCGCCATGCTCCACGGGCAAAAAATGTCTTAAGAGACAATCCCTGTTAAATTGTTATTCTTTTCTCAATTTTTGTTTGCTTAGTCAATTAAATAGAGCAATAATATGCGAATTAGAAAGGGACATTAACGGATGAACGAGTACCGTAATATTATTCAGATGAAAAAAGAACTTGTATCGAAGGTGATCTTGGTAACAACCATCTGTCTGTTATCCGGGTGTACCTCCATAGGCGTCTCTTCGAGTCCGTCTGGTGCGCACGTGTTTTTGAACGACGCGGATACCGGATTGACCACGCCGGCATCAATACGGGTAAGAGATCTACCCCTAGGCAAATCATATATAACAGTTGTACAAGATGACTACATTTCTGTGCCACGGAAGCAGGAAATCGAAGTTCAGTTGGCTGTTGGGCAAATTGTTTGGACATGGTTCCCTCCCGTATTGATCAAGAACTTGTGCGGTGACTATTGGAAAGGCGTAACCTATCCAAAAGATCGACACATTGAGGACTTCTTTTTGCACTCCTTGTCTGGTGCCCCTTCCACAACAAAGGCGCTCCAGCAGGAGGTTCAGGCGGCGTCATTGCCAGAACCACCCAAGAAAAAACAAATTACTAACGCCGATGTTGTGGCCATGATCAAGGCTAACTTGTCGGAAACAACAATTATTGCTGCAATCAAGCAGGGTCCTACGGACTTTGATACATCTCCAATGGTGCTAATTGAACTTAAGAAGCAAGATGTTACAGACGCTATGCAGCAAGCAATGATACAAGCCCAGCCACAGACTCTTCGCATTAAGCCGTAGACCAATTGGCAGGGCACGAAACCGTTACGCAGGTGGGAGAACGTACAACAAAAGACGAGGACCTAGCTATCTTCGCGTCGAGCCGATCATACAACTATTAAAGGGTGGTTAGTTCTGAGATACTTTGTAATGCCAAAATAGCCAAGAATGTGAAAGGAGAGTGGATAAAGAATATCTGATTCTAGTGAAGAAAAATTAGAGTTGGAAGGACATAAACACGCAATTTAAAAATGAAAACGAAAGTGGCAATAGTTGCATCAATAACAGTCATTGCATTAGTGATTTGTACTTTATGTTTAATTCTAGCACATAGAAGCAAAAAACAACCAGAACCGCACCTAGGGCCCATGCCTTTACATGGCGTTACTTCAGACAATGTACGCCCCCCATCGAAACAAAATGCATTCACAAATTCCATTTCAAACTTAAATAAAGAAGAACCAACTACAAATCGGGCACACGTCGTTGTCGAAATCCTACGCCATGCGAGGCCCGGCAGTCTAACAACCACACAGGTCAGGCAACTTATAGAGGAACTCGTAACTCTATCTGACTTTGATCAGGCCATTCGCCCACTTCTGGTCTCTGACGTTATTTCGGAAAGACTACTAGGTGTTTACGCACTGATGGAAAAAGAGGGGCTTACAGAGGAAACAAGAAAGATGGCGCTTACCGATCCATCACCATATGTCCGTGCCGAGATCACAACCTGGCTATTACAGAAACATGACTTTGCATCACTGGAAACGATTTTGTCGTGGGGGCTTAGGGGTCGTACCTAAAAATTCAACATTTAAAATTGTGGGGGCTTAGGGGTCGTACCTAAAAATTCAACATTTAAAATTGTGAGAGGCAAAG
>CAYWNP010000007.1:0-23687 GCA_964459675.1 uncultured Akkermansia sp.
CGGCTGTTCCGTATTTCAGGTTCAGATTTGAGCACGGGCGACTGCTGATAGAAGCTGCTGTAAATCTGCGAGAGGCTGAAGAGATAATCAGCCAACACATTCGGACGATAGAGTTCTGCGGCACGGGAGACCGTTCCAGGGAACTGCAACAACTTGAGCACCAGCTCCTTTTCCAAGGGTGTATCCAAGCGCAGTTTCGCACTATTCGCGCATTCCCGCATTCCCGCATTCGCGCATTGCTCCTCTGCCTTATCAAGGAGACTGCAGACCCGCGCATACGCATATTGGAGATAGGGCCCTGAATTGCCTTCCAGTGCCAATGCCTTCTCCCACGTAAAGACAATCAACGTCTGGGGATCATGGCTGAGGTCGGCATACTTGATGGCTCCAATACCGATGGCCTCTGACAAGTCACGCTGATCCTCTGCGCTCATCGTTGGATTGGACTCTTGAATAATCTTGAGCGCACGGCTCACCGCTTCATCAAGCAACGCATCCAGCTTGATGACATTCCCCTGGCGCGTTGAGAAGGTTCCCTCAGGCAGACGCATCAACCCAAACCAAACATGCTCCAGATGGGGAAGTGCAGTTGATGACTGAACAGCTGAGGAGGTGGCAATGCCCAGTTTCTCACAGACTTTGAAAAATTGTTTGAAGTGCAACTGCTGACGCTCATCCGTGACATAGACGATGCGATCCGGCTTAAACTCGCTCACACGATTCCGAACCGTCGCAATATCCGTGGCCGCATAGTTGAAACCGCCATCGCTTTTACGGACCATGCAGACGGGCATGCCGTCGGCTTCTAGGTTCACGATCAGAGCACCTTCGCTCTCAACAGCCAACCCCTTTTGCTGGAGCAGGCTGATGGTCTCGGGCAGGATGTCGTTGTAAAAGCTCTCGCCACGATAGAGGTCAAAACCCACATCGAGACGCTTGTAGACACGATTAAACTCGTCAAGACTGATGGTCACAAAACGCTGCCAGATCGCGCGATTCTCAGGATCGCCCTGCTGAAGCTTTACGAGCTCCGCTTTGCAACTCTCCAAATAAGCAGGATCCTCTTGGGTGCGATTATAACTCTGGACATACATCCGCTCTAACAACTCAACGGTCAAGCTCGAGCGCTCTTCCTCTGTCAAGAACGTGCGATACCCTTGAATTAATATACCGAACTGCGTACCCCAATCTCCCAAATGGTTGTCCGCGATGACCTGATAGCCCAGCGCGCGATAGAGGCGGTCAATAGCATTGCCGATGACGGTGGAACGAATGTGTCCAATATGCATCGCCTTGGCGGCATTCGGGCTGGAGTAGTCAATAATGACCGTCTTTCCTTCGCCTTCCTTTGGGATGCCAAAACGGGGCGCACCCGAAAGAGCTGCAACCTGCTCGGCAAGCCATGCGGAGTTCACCGTCAGGTTAATAAAACCAGGTCCCGCCACCTCCAGCTTCTGAATAGAGGGCGGGAGGGGGAGTGCTTGAACCACAGCCTCTGCGATGACACGTGGTGGCTTCTTGAGCCTCTTCGCCAAAGACATGACATCATTACACTGGAAATCCCCAAATTTCGTATCCGTTGCGGGCGTAACACGGATCGATAACTCTGACGCTTCATCACCACAGGCGGCAATGAAGGCGGACTTTAGCCAGGTGGCGAGTTGCTGTTCAGTATTCATAAGGGTTCAAGGTTCAGAAGAAAAGGGTTCAGGGTTTCCGCCTTCGCGAATACGGCTACGGCGGACAAGCAGGACTCAGGATCCTGCTCAAAAATAAGGCAATAAGGAATAAGCGTATTCGCTTCGCGTAATCACGCAATAAGGCAATTCTCAACAGCCTTGACCAGCGCATCACCGGACTGAAGTCCGACCATCTGCTGGACAAGCTGCCCGTTCTTGAAGACAAGAATAGCGGGAATGCTTTTGATGCCGAACTTGACGGCCAGCTCGCGCGACTCATCTACATTGACCTTGGCGATCTTGGCGCGACCTGCGACGGCAGGAGCAACCTGATTTTCTAAGATGGGGGTGAGCATTTGACAGGGACCGCACCAGGGGGCCCAGAAGTCGACGAGCGTCACGCCTTCGGCTATCGAGGTGTCAAAGTTTGCTGTGTTAAGAGCGAGTAAATTTGCTGACATGTTTTTTCTCCTACGGGTAAGCGCAACGGCTTACCCCTACTACGGGCAGGCACGACGGCCTGCCCCTACAGTACACACGCACCTGCGGCAGGCTTGATCACGCTGACGTCACAGGGCTTTCCAAATTTCGCCGCAGTCGCACTCGCGAGCGCGGCACTGGCTGTCTCCGCATCACGCGGATGAACAAGGACAACAACGGAGCCACCGAAGCCACCCCCTGAGAGGCGAGCACCCAGCACACCCGGAATCTTCTTCGCGGCCTCTACGACCACATCAAGCTCCTCACAGGAATTTTGGAAGAGTATCCGTGAGCTCTCATGCGAATCAAACATCAACGCACCAAAGCCAGGCAAATCCCCAGAGGCCAGAAGCTCTGCACCCTTGAGCACGCGTTCATCCTCGCCAATCGGATGCGCAGCACAATTGGCGACCCGCTCGGAGAGTCCACCCTTGTAGAGCACCCACTCCGCCATGGTCACATCGCGTAGCGCCTTGACTGGATGGCGCAACACTTTTGCAAAATGAACCGCCGCCTCTTCACAGGCTTCACGCAGACGATTATAAGCACCATCGACCAAGGCGTGCTTGGCATGCGTGTTGCACATCAGGAAGCAGGCGTCGGGCCCCATCTCCACATTCTCATAGACCAAGGAGCGGAAGTCGGTCTTCACGAGCTTGCCTTCCTGTCCGGCCAAGCTGGAGATTTGATCGAGTAAACCACATTTGCAACCCGCATACGTATGTTCTGCTTTCTGGCCGATCTTCGCCAGCGTGACTGGAGCAACAGTTATCTTATACAGTTTCGCGAGGGCAAGTCCTGTGGACATCTCAAGCGCCGCCGAGCTCGACAAACCACTCCCGAGCGGAATATTTCCAAAAAACATGCCGTCAAAACCGACTGCTGCACCCTGGTTTGTCAGGCCCGCGAAGGTACCCTTGACATAGTTCTGCCATGTGTCCGTCTTCGAAGGCGTCACATCGTTTGCTTCAAAGGTGACCTCCTTCATGAGATCCCCGGCGACAAGGCGACACTGCTTCGAGGCACTCTTTGCCGCAGCGAAGAAGGTCCCGAAATTAATCGCCGCCGAGAAGACAAAACCTTCGTTGTAATCCGTGTGATTACCGAGCACCTCGATACGGCCGGGGGCATACGCCACGACCTCCGGATCACGGCCAAAGTGTTTGCGATACTTCTGAATCAGTTCATCGTGAATATGTTTATTGATCATAATAACTCCTACTTTCTGATAATCGCCAACAACTCGTCGCGCTTTGCTTCCATGACCGCCTTGGTCTTGGCCTCCAGGTTCAGACGGACAAGCGGTTCGGTGTTCGAACAACGCACATTGAACCACCAGTCCGCATACTCCACGCTCACGCCATCAAGTTCAAACATCCTGCCGTCCGTATACTTTGCACGAATCTCATCGAGAATCGCTTTCGGGTCGCGGGACACATGGGTATTGATCTCACCACTAGCGAAATATTTACGCAATGGGGCGATGAGTTGCGAGAGCGTTTTGTCCGACTTGCTAACAATGTTGGCCAGGCAGAGGATGGCCATGGCCGAACTCTCGGCTGTGAAATTGTCCTTGAAGTAGTAATGACCGCTCAATTCCCCAGCAAAGAGCGCATCGTTCTCGCGCATCTGTTGCTTGATAAAAGCATGGCCGACACGGCTCATCATGGGCTTACCCCCTGCGGCTTCAATAACCTCCTTGACCACCCAGCTGCTACGGAGATCGTAGAAGATTGCGCCTTTGCGTGTGGCCAGAACATCCTGAGCGATGAGCGCGGTAATGAGGTCCATGGGGATGATTTCACCCTTTTCATCAATAAATCCCGCGCGGTCGGCATCGCCGTCATACGCCACACCAAAGGCATAGCGTCCGGCGCGCACCTTGGCTTGGAGATCTACAAGTGTCGCATAATGAAGGGGATTGGCCTCATGGTTCGGGAAGCGACCATCTGGATCTTCAAAGAGTCCGTCCCATGTGATCAGACCCTTCAGCGTCTTCACCTCCCAAATGCCCATACCATTTGCAAAGTCAATGGCAACATGAATCGGTTTGGCGAGACGCGCAAACGTGGCAACATGCTTCGCATAGGCTTCGCTGACATCGGCAGTTGTGAGTGTTCCTGGCTTGGCCGCCTTTGGAGCAAAGGCCCCTGTCATCGCGATCTTCTCAATATCCATGATACCTGTCGCACCACTGATCGGCACGGCATTGGCACGACAGAGCTTGAAACCATTCCACTCGGCTGTGTTATGGGAGGCTGTGATCATGACACTTCCATCAGCACCCAACGTGCCATTGGCGAAATAGGACATCGGCGTGGAACCAAAGCCAATATCTACGACATTGGCCCCCTGCTCCATAATGCCTTTTGCGAGATTGGCAAAGAGGGGTTCCGAGTGAGGCCGGATATCGCGTGCAATGACCACCTTGGTACAACCCGTAAACGTGACGAACGCCCGGCCGATTTTGTAGGCCAACTCATCCGTCAGATCTTTGCCGTAAATGCCACGAATATCATAAGCTTTAAAGATACCAGACATATAGAACTCCTCCTTGTTGACTAAATGATAGCTAAATCAATAGATTTAAGAGAAGTTCTAAAGTGCTAAAATGCTAAAGTTCTAAAGTGCGGGAAGATGAATACCACATTTGCGTTATCTGTGCTCTCTGAAAAAAACCTATTGTCTTTTACTTTAGAACTCTCGAACTTTAGAACTTTAGAACTTGCTTTTTACTTAATCGAGTAGCGCGTGGTCTTCAAAAGCGCCTTCCAAAGCTCCTCAGAGGTTTTCGCCTCAAGGATTGCTTCGCGGTTCTGCTCTTTTAGGAAGGTTTCGGTCAAGCCTGACATCAGGCGCAAATAGAAGGCGCTCACCGCGGTCGGGATCGTGATAAAAAAGACAATGTTCACAAGCTTACCAGCGTCATCCCACGGAATGCCCTTCTTGGAGACACCCATAGCCAATGTAAGTCCGCCGCCCTCGACCCCTCGCACATGCGGGAAGGCCAAGCCATTTTCCATGGCGGTACTGAGCACCGCCTCACGCTCCAAGGCAGATTGAACGAGCTTATCGGACGCCGAGATAAAGTTTTGTTCTTCCATGACCTTGGCCAGTTTCTCAATCGCCTCAACAGCTGAGTGCGCCTTGAGGTTGGGCACCATCAATATTTCAGCTGAAAAACGGGAGATTCCGGACTTCCGAGGCTCTGTACGACTGGGAGCATCTCCGATCCATTTTGGAGCATCACTCTCTTCAAAAAGGATACGCGCACAGCTTGGACAGCTCTGGATCTGCTTGCAAAGGCGAACCGCTTGAACCTGACTGATCGGCATCCGCATGCCGCAGATCGCACAACAACCGTTGTGCATCGGAGCCATAACGATGTGGTCCTTCTTGTACAACCGCAGATACAAAGATCTCATCTCCACGGGCAACACATCCGTCAGTTGTTCGATCGAATCATTTAAACGATCCATGTGACGGCCATCACCTGTTGTACGATGCTCGTCTCGAATCAGTAGCAGTTCTTGCAACTGATTCAAATGGTTGATCAAACTTTGCATAGTCGAATCCTTTTCTATTTCTTATTCCACAAAAAACCACAGGTCGTGAAAACAATGTAAATACGGTAGGTTTTTAGATGTTGGAATATACATCATTTTGTCAGGTTGGTCAATCATCCGATTGAAAAACCTTCAAATGAGGCCATCTGTATACGCTCGATTAAGGGAGGTGCTTGTGGTACTCCTGAAGACTACACACCGCGATGCGACCATTGAGATCGTTCGTCTGCAACCCTTGGAGTGCTGCTTGGAAGCCATCCAGTGTGGTTGACAGCGGAATTCCCGCAAGTACAGCACCTGAGCGCATCTGCGTCTCGTCCATCTTAGACGAGGCGCCAGTCTCGGGGGCATTCACAATCCACTGGATCTTCTTCTCGGCCATCAGATCGAGAATATTCGGGCGTCCCGACGGAATCCGGTATACCGCATGACACTTGATGCCATTGTTGTAGAGCATCGTGGCCGTTCCGCGTGTGCAGTACAACTCATACCCCAACTTGCTCAACTCGCGAATGAGCGGCAATGCTGGCAGTTTGTCTTCATCACGCAACGAAAGGAAAACGCCACCCTTCAGCGGAATCGCGTTATTCGCAGCCATCTGAGACTTCAAGTAGGCTGTACCATAGTGGTAATCAATGCCCATCACCTCGCCCGTGGATTTCATCTCCGGGGTCAAGACAATGTCCACGCCAGGGAACTTCACAAACGGGAAGACCGCTTCTTTAAAGGCTGTGTAGGGAATCGTGACCTCCTGGGTGAAGCCGAGCTCAGGCAGGGTCTTGCCAACCATGCAGAGCGCGGCCTTCTTGGCCAGCGGCACGCCAATCGCCTTACTCACAAACGGCACCGTACGGGAAGCTCGCGGATTAACCTCGAGAATATAGACATCGTCATCCTGTACCGCAAACTGGATATTGATGAGTCCGCAGACATGCAGCTCTTTTGCCAATGCCGCAGACTGAACACGAATCCGATTCTTGATCTCTTCCGAGATCGAATGTGTCGGAATGGAGCAAGCCGAGTCACCGGAGTGGATGCCCGCCAGTTCCACGTGTTCCATGATCGCGCCGATCACGGTGTTCGTGCCATCGGAGATGAAGTCCACATCAATCTCGGTCGCATGTTCAAGGAAACGGTCCACGAGGATCGGCTTGCCTTCAGCTACGCGAGCAGCCTCTTCGACATACTTCCGTAAATATTGGGGTTCGTAGACAATCACCATGGCCCGTCCGCCGAGCACAAAGGAGGGCCGGACCAACACAGGATAACCAATCTGATCTGCAATCGCAACCGCCTCATCCACTGTGTAGGCAATGCCACTCGGAGGTTGCTTGATGTTCAGTCGGTCTGCCAACTGCTTGAAGAATTTACGATCCTCTGCCGCCTCAATATCTTCGGGGCTGGTTCCAATGATGGTCGCACCCGCCTCCTTGAGTTGCATGGCGAGATTGAGCGGGGTTTGTCCACCAAACTGGACAATGATGCCCGCGCAGGCTTCCCGCTCGTAGATGTTCATGATGTCTTCGAGCGTCAGCGGTTCAAAGTAGAGCTTGTCGCTGGTGTCATAGTCAGTCGAGACGGTCTCTGGATTGCTATTGACCATGATGGTTTCAAAGCCAGCATCATGCAAGGCAAAGGCCGCATGCACGCAGCAATAGTCAAACTCAATGCCCTGACCAATACGATTGGGTCCGCCACCCAAGATCATGATGGACTTCTTGCCGCCCTTGTCACGGACCGGCTCATCATGTTCGGAATACGTTGAATAGTAGTACGGCGTGATCGCCTCAAACTCACCTGCACAGGTGTCCACAAGTCCGTACGTCGGCAGAACACCCTGCTGGACACGACGCTTGCGCATCTCAGCCTCTTTGGTCTTCAGCAGATAGGCGAGCTGGCGGTCGGAGTAGCCCCAGATCTTGGCCTGGCGCATCATCTCCGTTGCTTCTGAATCCGGCTTTGCAAGGCCCTTGGCCAAACCTGCCTCAAACTGAACCAACTCAGCAAGGTGGCGCAAAAAGTAAGGATCAATACCTGAGAGCTCATATAGACGTTCAACCGTCACGCCGCGTTTCATTGCCTCATAGAGGACAAAGACGCGCTCGGCATGGGGACGTATGATCTGGGCTTCCAGTTCCGCATCGCTCATCACTTCAAACTTCTGGTTCTTGCCATCCGCACCAAAACCAAAACGCCCGGTCTCTAACGACCGTAGGGCCTTTTGGAAGGACTGCTTAAAGTTGCGACCGATGGACATCGCCTCGCCGACAGACTTCATCTGCGTGCCCAGCGTGCTATCTGCTGCCGGGAATTTTTCAAAGGCGAAACGGGGGATCTTTGTCACCACATAATCAAGGGCCGGTTCAAAACAGCTCGGCGTGGCGCGTGTGATGTCGTTACGGATCTCGTCGAGTGTATAGCCAACCGCCAGCAAGGTCGCAATCTTTGCAATCGGAAAGCCTGTGGCCTTCGAGGCCAAGGCCGAAGAGCGCGAGACACGGGGATTCATCTCAATAATGATCTGACGACCATCTACGGGGTTAACCGCCCACTGAACATTGGAACCACCCGTCTCAACGCCAATCGCGCGCATCACCCTCAAGGAGTTGTCGCGCATGAGTTGATACTCCTTGTCGCTCAAGGTCTGGGCAGGTGCAACCGTGATGGAGTCCCCTGTGTGAACACCCATGGGATCAAAGTTTTCAATCGAACAGACGATCACGCAGTTGTCCTTACGATCGCGGATCACCTCCAGCTCAAACTCTTTCCAACCCAACAGGGATTCTTCGATCAACACTTCGCTATTGCGGCTTGCTGCAAGTCCGCGCGCAACAATGGTCTTGAAGTCGTCCATGTTATAAGCAATGCCACCACCCGTACCACCGAGCGTAAACCCTGGACGGATAATCAGCGGCCACTTGCCAATGGTCGAGGCGATCGAGAGCGCCTCCTGCAGGGTATGGGCAGAGCCGGACAATGGCAACTCAAGTCCGATATCCCGCATGATATTTTTGAAAATCAGCCGATCCTCAGCGCGCCGAATCGCCTCTGCATTGGCGCCGATCAATTCAACATGATACCGATCGAGAATACCCCCCTCAGTCAACTCCATGGCCAAGTTGAGCGCGGTCTGTCCGCCCAGCGTAGGGAGCAGAGCGTCGGGACGCTCACAGCGAATGATCTCCTGCAACACCTCCACGGTCAGAGGTTCAATATAGGTACGATCTGCAAATTCAGGGTCCGTCATGATGGTCGCTGGATTGCTATTCACCAGCACGACCTCAAAGCCCTCTTTCTTCAGAACCTTACAGGCTTGAACACCCGAGTAATCGAATTCGCACCCCTGCCCGATGGCAATCGGGCCGGAGCCGATGAGCATGATCTTTTTCAAGTCGGTACGTTTAGGCATGACTCTCCTTTTGTTTGAGCGCTGCTGCGATCAAACCTTTAAATAATGGATGGGCTTCTGCAATTTGCGATTGGAATTCAGGATGGAACTGGCAACCGATGAAGAACGGATGGTTCTGCAATTCCACCATCTCGACCAAGAGGTCATCGGGTGACGTGCCAACGATCTTCAAGTCCGAGGTTGCAAAATCCTCGCGATAGAGGTTGTTGAACTCATAACGATGACGGTGGCGTTCCAGAATATCGTCCTTACCATAGAGCTGGTGAGTGATGCTATCCTTTAACAGACGGCAGGGATAACTTCCCAAACGCATGGTTCCTCCCTTTGCAGAGATGGTGCGTTGGTCATGCATGAGATGGACAACCGGATGCGTCGTCTCAGGGTTCATCTCCACACTGTCCGCATCCTCGAACTTCAGAACATTGCGCGCGTATTCAATGACCATGCACTGCAACCCAAGACAGATGCCGAGGAGCGGAATCTTCTGCTCGCGTGCACGTTTGATTGCCTGAAGCTTTCCAGGGATGCCCCGATGACCAAAGCCGCCGGGAATCAAGATACAATCCACATTATCCAGCATTTCCGGGGCCTTTTCCAGCAACTCCGCCTCAACCAATTCCACCTTGACGCGGCAATCATTCGCAATGCCTGCATGATGAATAGATTCCACGATGCTCTTGTAGGCATCGGGACAACCCGTGTATTTGCCGACCACTGCAATGGTGCAGTTGTTCTTGGGTGAGATCACGGTATCCACCAATTTGCTCCAATCCTCCATATCAATCTTGCCGCAGGGCAGGTGGAGAAGGTTCAGGACCTTCTTGTCAAAATTCTGCTTCGCCAACTCCAAAGGAACCTCATAGATCGAATGCGACACATCCCGCTCTTCAATCACCAGTTCGACAGGCACATTGCAAAAGAGCGCCAGCTTCTGCATCTCACTCTCGCTGATCGACACCTCTGTGCGACAGACCAATACGTCTGGGAAGATGCCGATGTTGCGTAAGATACCGACGGACTGTTGCGACGGCTTCGTCTTCAACTCGCCTGCAGCCCTCAAGTAAGGCAGAAGGGTCAGATGCACAAAAATCGCATTCAGCTGTCCGACCTCGTGACGGAACTGACGAGCCGCCTCCAAGAAGGGAAGTGATTCAATGTCGCCTGCGGTGCCCCCAACCTCAATAATCGCAATGTCAATATCCGGACCCGCAACCGACTTAAAAGCCTCTTTGATCTCGTTCGTGATGTGAGGGATCACCTGCACCGTCGCGCCAAGATATCCCCCTTGACGTTCGCGTTCGATCACAGCCTTGTAGATACGACCCGAAGTGTAGTTACTGTTGCGCGTACACCGGATGCCGGTAAAACGTTCATAGTGACCCAAATCCAGATCGGTCTCCGTTCCATCGGCCGTCACAAAGACTTCGCCATGCTGATACGGAGACATCGTGCCTGGATCGACGTTGAAGTAAGGGTCGAGTTTCTGCATCGCGACCTTCAGTCCGCGACGCTTCAGCAACAAGGCCAATGAAGCTGCCGTGATGCCCTTGCCCAGACTCGAAACCACACCGCCCGTCATGAAAATATATTTGGTCATTTTGCGCCCTCCAACAGTGCTCTGAATTGTTTAAAAAGATAAAATGCGTCATTCGGCCCAGGTGCTGCCTCAGGATGATACTGAACCGCAAACGCCGGCTCGCTCTTGTGGCGGATACCTTCGACGGTCTGATCATTCAAATTGATATGCGTCAATTCGAGCTGGCTGGGGAGCTTCTCGGGACTGAGCGCAAAATTGTGGTTCTGGCTCGTAATCTCCACCAGCCCGGTTAGCAAGTTCTTGACGGGATGGTTACATCCATGATGACCGAATTTCAGACGTCCGCATTGGGCTCCCATGGCCAGTCCCATAATCTGGTGACCCAGACAGATGCCCATGAGCGGCACCTTTCCTGTCAGCTCCTTTGCCGCTTGGATCGCTCCCTTGACAGCTGAAGGATCCGCAGGTCCGTTGGAGAAAAATACGCCATCTGGCTTCATCGCCAAAACTTCCTTCGACGTCGTCCAGGAGGGAACCACCTTCACGGCCATGCCCTGCCCCGCCAAGCAACGCAGAATGTTGTACTTGATACCAAAATCGTAGGCCACCACGCGAAAATCACCCGCTGTGCTCCACTCATATCCCTTGGGGTCGGTAACCTTTGCGGCATAGTCCTGTCCGTCGAGACCAACCCACTCCCGCGCACGGGCGACACCCTGCTCCGGGGTAATGGCTTCAGCTGAAGTATGTAAAAAACCCTTCACTGTTCCGCAAGAACGCAAGTGAAGGGTCAGTTTACGCGTATCGACCTCGTAGAGGCACGGTACCTGATGCTGCTTGAGCAAATCAGGAAGCGAACACTCGGATTTAAAATTCGAAGGGGGATTCAGCCCCTGGATGATCAGACCGCTCAAAAAGAGCTTCCGTGACTCCATCGCATCGGCGCAACAGCCATAGTTGCCCACCTCAGCTGTTGTCAGCGTCACAATCTGTCCAGCGTACGAAGGATCTGAGACAATCTCCTGATACCCCGTCATGCCGGTATTGAAGACCACCTCGCCCACTTGATCAACAGCGGCTCCCGCAGCCTTACCAAAGAAGACCGTTCCATCCGCCAGCGCCAAAAATGCTCTATTTTGCATCACCACACCCCTCTCAGCGTTATTCTGCCTCAAACCTTTTACGATACATGCAACTATTATGCCATACAAGCGTTTTTTTGAAAACGCTCCTTAAATAGCCTTTTTGAGTTAAAAATGATCATTTTTAACGCTTTCTAATTTCTCTCTCTCGACACGCAACCCATCATGTTTACATTCAGGTAAAACAAAAGTGTCGCTTTTTTACGAAACAGTAATTTTGGCTATAATTTCAGCCCGGGATGATGGAATAAATAACCGGAGCCAGTCCACTTTTTAAGGGGTGATCACGGGCCCGACGGGTACGCTCTGATCCCTAATCCCTAAGGCAGGCGCGACAACATGTTGAGGAAGATAATTCTGAATCAGATAATTCCTTAACAGACAAGCTTGTCTTTTCAAAACTCCTTTGGTATTTTGACAACTGTTCGGGTAAATTATAAAAATTATTGGATTTTAGTTTTAACCCTAAAGGCGTCCTATTATGGTCGAATCCCTCGTGATTGTGGCTGGTGTCGGCGAATACCCCGTTTTAATGGCTCAAGGGGCGCGAAAAGCAGGTGTTAATAAGATTGCCGCTTTGGCGATCCGGGGCGCGGCTGAGCGCCGGCTAAAGGCTTATGTGGATGAGTGGATTCCTGTGGGGATCGGCGAACTCCAAACCGTTCGCGACTGGTGCGCAGCCCACAACACGTATAAGCTTGAGTTTGGCGGTGGCATATCGCCCTCGGCCTTGTTTACAACAAAATTTGATGCGCTCAGCCGTAAACTGCTTGCAGAGCTTCCCATCAAAAACTCGCACACCATTTTTGGAAAACTCTGTGATGTTTTGGAAGAGACTGGCGTAAAAGTGCTCCCTGCCTCTTGTTTTATGGATGAGGCCATTCCAGGACCTGGTCTCATCACCTCGGTTCCACCGGATGCACGCGAGCAGACGGACATCGAATTAGGCAGCAAGATCTCTCTCGCCATCTCGGCTGTCGAGATTGGACAAGTGGTCGTTGTTAAGAATGGAGCCATCTGTGCCGTCGAAGCTCTGGAAGGAACAAATACGACCATTAAGCGCGGCACGAAACTTGGAGGCAAGGGTTGTGTTGTTTTTAAGGGAGCAAAGGAAGGGCACGATATGCGCTTTGACATTCCCGCCTTCGGCATGAAGACGCTAAAATTTCTCAGGAAGACCGGCGTTTCCGTCTTTGCCTTTCAAGCCTATCGCATGATCTTTCTCGAACAAGAGCAAGTTCGTCGTTATGCTGATAAATGGGGCATCAAGATCGTCTCTGTCCCTTGTCAGCTCGCGCCCTGTCCGATGCGGCCTGAATAAGCACATCTCGCAGACCATAGTATTTGTTCAGTATGAAGGACAGGGCGAGAAGCTTTGACTGTAAAATCCCCGGCATGACAAGATAGATGACCCGAGACAGGTCGCTTTTTACCGGGTGATCACAGGGCCGAGGGGGGCGCTCTGATCCCTGAGGCAGGCGATCTCGGCGACATCATGGTTCTTCATGACGAGAACCTTGAAGATCGCGCCCTGCGCTCCGCCCAGAAATTCGCGACCTTCCGGCCCTGTCTCGTAACCCATGACCACCACGACGCGTTTGCCATGGGCGGTCATCAAGAACTTGGTGCCGGGCTTTGGCTTGCCATGGGCGGACCAGAACATGTTGGCGATCCATAACTCCTCGGCCACAGAAGGACGGGTGTTACCCACGGATCCCTGTCCTGGGCTGCCGCTCTCAGCTGGAGTCCATTGTCTGGCATACGTGTTGTCAAACAACTCATTAAAGGAGGCCTTGGGAAAGAATTTCCGGTATTCGATACCTTCCCGGTTAAGATGCTGTTTGATCCCTTCATCGGATCCTATTTTCCGTTTTCCGATCATGAAGGTGCTTTTGGGAAAGAGACGTGGTTTCGTGCTGTTGACGTCGGCAGGAAAGAGATCTGCGGTTGTAGCCAGATGAGACTCCAGCACAAACTTGCCAGTTGCCGGCAGATGGACGATGCGATTGTTCAGCTTTGCTTCAAACGGGATTGTCGAGTAATCATAGGCATCCCTGCCCACCCATCTTATGGCACATCCGACATTGAACAGCGCCAACACGAACACACCAACCCAGACCCCATTGAGCAAAACGCGCCTCTTCATAAATTCTCTTTTCATTAGGGATAACCTGCGCCCCTAACGCCACACTTAGCATCCGTTAGAGAGTATACGTGTTTTCGACTTCGTTATTCAAGACACAACTTCCGTGTCTTTGTGTATAACACAATCGCCCGTAGCAGTTACCAGTTGACCTCTCCCGATGAATATGAGATTGTTTTGGCGAACGCTTTTTACTGCTTTGACTGTCGAATCCTTGATGACAAAAACATGCAACGATATGCCAATATGGCTTTTGAGAGTCCTGTAGAGGTTATAGAAGCCTTTGCCTATGACGGACTCGTTGATGCCTTCAAAAGGATTGAACAGGCCTGGCAAAGCCACACTCTTCTGGGCTACATCCGCTATGAGGCGAAAAACGCCCTTCTCAATCCTGGCTTCAACTCAAAGCTCCCCCTGCTCTACTTTGAAGTCCATGAGGCGGTCCTTCCCTACGCGCCCCGTGCGCGGCCATATCTCCCTTTGACGGCCATCCCCTCGCTCGACTTCGCGACTTATCGCGATGCCCTTCTGCAAATTAAAGAGGATATTGCCGAGGGCAACACGTATCAGGTCAACTACACCTACGATAGTCGTCTCAAAACTTCCCTTGCGCCCCTTGATCTCTATGAGATGCTTCTCCCCCGCCAGACCACCCCCTACACCGCTTTCATTGAAAACCAATACGAGAGCATCCTCTCCTTCTCGCCGGAACTCTTCTTCGAGATCGAGGGACGCACCATACGCGCCAAGCCAATGAAGGGTACCGCCTGCCGCGGAAAAAACAGCGCAGAAGATGATGCCAATCGGGTCGGCCTTCAGGAGGATGCCAAGAACCGTTCCGAAAATGTCATGATCGTGGACCTCTTGCGCAATGATCTCGGCAAGGTGGCCACCCCCGGAAGCGTCAAGGTCACCCAGCTCTTTGAAGTCGAAACCCACAGTACCCTACACCAGATGACCTCGGAGATTGTCGCGGAGCTGAAGGAGTCCACCTCCCTGTGGGAGATTTTTAAGGCACTCTTCCCCTGCGGTTCCGTGACTGGCGCGCCCAAACGCAGTACCATGACCATCATTGACGCGCTTGAAAAGGGACCCCGCGGGGTCTATTGCGGCGCCATCGCCTTTCTTCAGCCCGGCCGCGCAACCTTCAGTGTTCCGATCCGCATCCTC
Source organism: uncultured Akkermansia sp. (assembly GCA_964459675.1). Taxonomy (GTDB): domain Bacteria; phylum Verrucomicrobiota; class Kiritimatiellia; order RFP12; family UBA1067; genus CAIZQW01. Next base: position 15,127 of record CAYWNP010000007.1, read on the forward strand.
CAGCGCAAACGGGAAGAGGCCGACTATCGTTACCGCGTGGGCAGTGGCATTGTCTGGGACTCCGATCCGCAAGAGGAGTGGCTTGAGACACAGACCAAAACCTCTTTCCTCCAGGGCGACTATCAGCTTCTGGAGACAATCCGAGTCACGGATGGCGCCTGGATCTATGGCGCAGAACACCTCGCTCGCATGGAACAGTCGGCAACGGCGCTGGGCTTCCCTTTTCAAAAACCCGTCATGCCCCGTCAACATCCGGATGGCATCTTGCGCCTGCTACTCGCACGGGACGGCACCTTCACGACAGAGTTGCATCCTGACAAGGGAATTCACTCGACACATGTTGCACTCGCGCCGCACTGCGTCGCAAGTTTTGAACCTTTGCTCCGCCACAAGACCACCTATCGTCCGTGGTATGCGGAGACACTTGAGAAAATTCGCACCGGCGAGCTCTTTGACGAACTCTTTATGAATGAGCACGGGGAAGTAACCGAGGGCTCGCGAAGCAACCTCTTCGCGCAGATCAATGGCGTGCTCTACACACCTCCTCTGGCGTGCGGATTACTCAATGGGATCCTGCGCCAACAGTTGCTCGACGAAAGAAAATGCCAGGAGCGTTGTCTCCGCCTCGAAGACCTCCAAAAAGCTGAGCACCTCTTCTGCGGCAACTCCGTCCGCGGCCTCATCGAGGTTCAATTGTTGGCTTGAACCTCAGGAAGGCAGAGCGTATAATAGAAAGCATTCAATGTGTGTATTGTTGTGTGACTTCCTAAAACAAAGGAGATTATTATGACCTCACGTCGTCAATTCATTCAAGCCTGTATTCCACTCTCGGCAGCGCTCGTGCTGAGTTCCTGTAAGACCGCGGAGCCACCGGTTCCGACCGAAGCTGCTTCCCGCTTTAAAGCTACTGGAGCCACGGTGATTGATGCTGATGAAAAGGCCGTTAAGATCTATATCAAGTGTCCGCGGTGCGGCTACACCACCCAGATGGAGATTGAAAAGCCGACCGCCGACAAACCCTATTCAAAAGAGTGGAAATGTCCGCGCTGCGGATGCCGCGTGAAGATTACGGTCGAAGTGGAGAAGTGATCGGCAGGCAGTAGCAGTGTCAGTAAGTCTGGAAGTGTCAGCAAGTGTCAATAAGTCTTAAGAAGTGCTAAAGTTATTATGTTGCACGTCCCAAGTCCCATGTCTCACGTCCTGAATCAGCGAACCTGCCCTCAGGGCACTTTGTATTGAGCGCGCAGCTCTTTGTAGAGCGCCTTCATCGTGGCGAGCGTTGGAGCATACGCCGGGTCATCATGGAAACTGCGCATCTCCTGCGGATCATTTTCGCGGTCAAAGAGCTGCCATTCGTCGGTCTCCGGGAAGCGCATGAGCTTGTACCGTTGCGTGGCCACGCCATCGTGTTTGGCCACGCGATGAACATCCTCGCCTGAGTAGAAATAATAGAGCGCCTTGCGCCAGTCGGCTGGCGCGACTCCATTATTTTGAAAGACCGGCAGAAGGCTACGGCCTTGAATATCCTCAGGAATCTTAATACCCGCGGCTTCGAGAAAAGTCGGCGCATAGTCAATATTCTGGATCAGGGCCTGCGAACGGACCCCTGGCTTGATCACGCCGGGCCAGCGGATGAGGAAGGGCATGGCAAAGGACTCCTCGAACATCCAACGCTTATCATACCAGCCATGTTCACCCAAATAGAACCCTTGGTCGGAGGAATAGATGACAATGGTATTTTCCGCAAGGCCGGACTCGTCGAGATAATCGAGCACGCGTCCGATGTTCTCATCAAGGGCTCGGATGCACCGAAGATAGTCCTTGATGTAACGCTGATACTTCCAGCGGATGACCTCTTCATCGCTCATGCCTTTGGCTAACCGTTCCAGCAACTGGCGATTCTCTTCACCATACGCCTTGTCAAAGGCCGCCTTCTGTTCGGCATCCATGCGCGTGTATTCGTGATTGGCAAGCCCATCCGCAAAGCGCGGGTCTGCAGGTTTGCCGTGAAACAACATGTCCCAGCCCCAATAAAAATCCTTGGAAATGCTCATCTGCTGCTGCTTGAGCGCAACACTGCGATGTGCATAATCATCAAAGAGCGTCTCTGGTTCTGGCAGGTCACGTCCTTTAAAGAGATCGAAATAGCGTGCGGGTGGCACCCAGTTGCGATGGGGTGCCTTATGTTGACTCATCAGCATAAACGGTTTGTTTTTGTCCCGCCGGTTCTTGAGCCAATCGAGCGTCTTATCACCAATCAGGTCGGAGACATAGCCCTGAAACTTTTTTTGCGCCCCATCCATCTGAATAAAGTCTGGATTCCAATAGCTTCCTTGGCTGGGCAGAATTTCCCAATAATCGAAACCTGTCGGATTCGAGACCAGATGCCACTTGCCAATGAGCGCGGTCTGATATCCGGCCTTCTGCAGGTATTTCGGGAAAGTCGGTTGCTCGCCGTTGAAGCGACTGCTATTGTCAATGAACCCGTTCATCAACGAGTGCTTGCCCGTGAGGATACAGGCACGCGAAGGACCGCAGATCGAGTTGGCGCAATAGGAGCGCTCAAAGATCGCGCCTGCCTTGGCAATGCGGTCTAGGTTTGGCGTAGGTGCAATCTCTTTGAAACGGCCGCCATAGGCTGAAATCGCTTGCAGAGCATGGTCATCGCTGAAGAGGAAGAGGATATTGGGTTGCTTCGGCTTCTGGAAATCTGCCCCTGCCATCAGGTGAGAGGAGAGGACTAAGCTGAAGAGAATTCCGTGGGTCAGATATCTCATAGCGTATCTGTTCCTTTTTATCGAGCTGCGGCCTTGAGTGCGGCGAAGCGGGCACGCATTTCTGCTAAACGTTCCTTTTGTGCGGGATCTGAGGCGAGGTCACTCTCCTCGCAGGGATCTGCCGCGACATGGAAGAGCTGTTCCAGCTTAAATTCAGGCCAGTAAAAATATTTCCAGTCCTTGCGAACCAAGGCTTCCGAGGCGGGAATGCGAGCCCCGAAGGAGGCGGAATGCTCATAAAAGAACTCCTGACGCCACTTCGGCTTTTTCTCGGCCAGATAGAGCGGCGCAATGTCACGCCCTTGCATGGTTGCAGGCGCGGAGATGCCTGCCACGGCCAGGATGGTCGGCGCAAGATCCACGTTCAAAGTGAAGTCATCGTTCGTGGTGCCGCGCTTGCTCGCGTTCAGACGCGGATCATGGATGATCAACGGAACACGGATGCTCTCCTGATGAGGATACCACTTGTCCGCTAAACCATGCTCGCCATGGAAGTAGCCGTTGTCCCCGACAAAGATGACCAGGGTATTATCGAGCACCCCTTGGCGTTTCAACTCTTCGAGCACACGCCCGCAGGTAGTATCGACTTCACTTGCGAGACGATAGTAGTTCTTCATCATCTCCTGATACTTCTCCGGGGTGTCGAAGCGCCAGTGCCAGCGCACGCGTCCCTCGTTCTTCTCATTCGCAAGGAAGGGCGGAAGTTTGCGGAACGACTCCTCCGTCGCGTTCTTCGGAACAGGGATGGTGACATTTTGGAAGAGCGACATACTCTCGGGCTGGGGCAGAAACTGCTTCGGGTCACCATCTACAGCATGCGTGGCAATGAAGGCGAGGGTCAGGCAGAAGGGCTTGTCCGCCGGCCGCGTCTTGAGGAACTCCAGCGCATCTTTCTCGTTCTTCTGTGTCACATGGATAAGCGTGCCATCTGGCTGCTTCATCCAGTGCTGGCCGTTATAGGAGCGCCCGAAGTCAAAACGTTCAGCAGGAAACTTTCCATTATGCCACTTGCCGACATGGCCGACGAAATAACCGTGTTCCCGGAGCAGTCCGGGATAGGTCTCAGCCCAGGGGGTCTTGAATTCCTTCATAGCCTTGTTACCATGCCGTGCCATCCACTGTCCAGTAAACAAGCTCGCGCGACTGACACCGCAGATCGACGTCGTCACGCAGTTGTAGGTGAAGCGCACACCTTGGCTGGCAAGGCGATCCAGGTTAGGCGTCTTCAGGACAGGGTTTCCTGCCGCGCCAAGCGTGTCATACCGCCAATCGTCCGCATAGAGCACGAGGACATTGAGGGGCTTGGCCGGTTTGGGCGGGGGAGGCGGCGGAAGCGTTTTATTGGTGAGCTCTTCAAAGCTCGTGGTCTGCTCCTGCCAGACGCGTTCCAGTTGACGGACCTTCTCCGGCATTTTATCAGCAAGATTGTGCTGTTCCGCGCGGTCTGTTGCCAAATCATAGAGTTCCCAGGGCTTTTTATCATCCGCGACCAATTTCAAATCCCCGATGCGAATAGCCCGATTGCCTTCATGCAACCACCAGAGCGAGTCACGGACAATCGGCACGTCCTTGTTAAAAGTGGGAACGAGACTCCTGCCTGGAAAAGGCGGGACAGCTTCGCCGTTACAGGTCGCGGTCCTTTGGACGCCTGCGGCCTCGAGCACGGTGGGCACGATGTCAATCAGATGTCCTGGGGTGTGGCGCAGTTCATTGCGTGCGGCAATGCCCTTCGGCCAGTGGACCACGAGCGGTGTACTGATTCCACCTTCATAGACCCACGACTTATGCCGGCGCAGGGGCGTGTTGCACGCGCTTGAAAAGCCAGGTCCGAGGCAGAGGTAGGTGTTGGCACTGCCGGCTTCGGCCTTTGGATCGTGCCCGCCGTGGCGCACCATCATCTCCGCAGAGGCGCCATTGTCAGAGGCAAAGAGGATCATCGTGTTCTCATACGCGCCCATAGCCTTGAGCTGGGCGATGACACGTCCGATCTCCCGATCCATACGATCCACCATCGCGGCATGGATCGCCATCTTCGTGGCTTGGAAGCGGCGCTGTTCCTCCGTCAGTTCCGTCCACGGCAGCGGACGATCCACTTCGCCAGGTCCCATTATTCCCAGAACCTCTTTAAAGCGATAGGGCGGACCCACTTCGCGTTCCAAGGGCGAGAGCGCTGTGTTGACAATGCCCATCTCCTTTTCACGGGCGTAACGGGCGTTGCGCATGACATCCCATCCCTCCAGGTAGCGGTCACGATACTTCGCTATGTCTTCAGGCAGTGCCTGAAGCGGAAAATGAGGCGCGGTGAAGGCGATAAAATGGAAGAAGGGACGATCCTTGTAGCGTGCGGTATGCTCCTTGAGGCACTCGAGTGCATGCGCTGAAACGGACAGCGTCGAGTAGTAGTTCGCATTCGTGACAGGGTCGGGCAGGTCATCCACGAGGTTGCCTTCGCTGTTGAAGTAGCCGAAGTTCTTTTCCAAGCAGAAGGAGCGGTCAAAGCCGTTTTCAAGGACCTTGCCGTCAATATGCCACTTGCCACTATGGTAGTTGCGATAACCCGCCGGCTTGAGATAGTCGGAAAGCACGCGAGCCCAGGGCTGGCGCACGCCATAGTAACCGCCCGTCTCATTCGGGAGCATATCCCGGTGGATTTGCTGCGCATAATAGCCTGTCATCAAGGCTGCACGCGAGGGCCAGCAACGGGCCGAATTGTAAACCTGTGTGAAGCGCAGACCGTTCTTTGCAAGACCGTCGAGATTCGGCGTCTCTATTTCACTGCCATAGCAGCCCAGGTCACAATACCCCATGTCATCAGCGACGATTAAGACGACGTTCGGATGCGTTTTAGGTTCTGCTGCCTGCAGCGAGAAAAAGGTAAAAAAAGATACCGCCACGGCAACCAACAACTTTGAAATAATGGATGAGAAACGCGCACCACAGTTCATTTACTAAATTCCCTCTTTTGTTGAGTAAAGAGTAGCGCAATGAGACACCTTTTGCAACCCCTTATTGAAGGAATGCGAGTTCAGTAGGCGCGCTTGTTGACCTTATCGCAGTAGTTGATAAGGGCTTGGTTCACCACGCGGTTGCCACCCGGAGTGGGGTAGTTGCCGGAGAAGTACCAGTCACCTGTGTGGTCCGGACAGCAGAGACGGAGATTTCCGAGTCGCTGGAAGACGACGGTGACTTTGGCCTTCAACCCGTCAGGGGTGAGGAGGAGTCCGATCTCATGGCAGAGTTCATCGAAAGTGAAGGCCGCGTAGAGCGGCGCCACGCGGTTGCGCATGGCCGTATCAGGCTTCAACAAGTCTTCTCGGGCGCAGCCCACGCATTCGTGAAGCAGAGACTCCTTGCCCGCCTTCCTTAAGAGCGATATCACAGCCTGGAACGCGATCAGCTCACCCATACTTGCCATGTCAATACCATAGCAGTCGGGATAGCAGATGGGAGGCGCCGAGGAGACGACGACGATCTTCTTGGGCTCCAGCCTGTCCACAATTTTGAGAATCAAATTGCGCAAGGTTGTTCCACGTACAATCGAGTCATCCAACAGGACGAGATTGTCCTGCTTCGGACGAATGAGTCCATAGACAATGTCATAGATATGCATGTCAAGGGCCTTGCGACGGTTAGCATCGGCAATAAAAGTCCGAAACTTGGCATCCTTGAGCACGACTTGCCCAAAGCGGAAGTTCCGCTTGTGAAGCAGTTCATCGAGCACACCATGGAAACTGATCTGCGCCGTGTTCGGGATGTAGGAGAAGAAGGTGTTGTCGTAGTCTTGGTCAATGGCATCCAGAATCTGAGGAACCAGATGCTTGCCCATCAGTCGGCGTTCCTGTTGGATATCAGAATCATTTCCGCGCGAAAAATAGATGCGTTCAAAGACGCAGCGACGTGGCTCACGGGGAATCAGGCAGGGCCGTTCTTCCACGGTCTTCCCATCACAGGAAATCAGGAGCAGAGTGCCAGGAGATATCTCCTTAACGGCGTCACTCTTCACGTTGAAAGTGGTCTGGATCGCAGGACGCTCAGAGGCCACAACCGCGACCTCATCGTCAACGAAATAGAAACCCGGGCGTATGCCGGCTGGGTCGCGCAATGCAAAAGCCGTTCCATCACCCAAGATCCCGCAGATCAGGAAGCCGCCATCCCACGAAATCGCCGCCTTTGACAAGAGCATCGCGAGGTCACCTTCAATCGGATTACCCGCATCCAAGGCCTTCTCCAGCTCATGACCGATCTGGTGAAGCAATATGGTCGTATCCTGGCGATTGGGCAAGTGGTGCCCCTTGCGGGTCAGGCTTTCGAAGATTGCAGGGCTGTTGGTGAGATTGAAGTTGCCGGCCAGCAACAAGGTCCGGTTACGGCAAACACTGTATTTCAGTAAGGGGTGACAAGCTTCTATGGACTGTCCACCAAAGGTTCCATAACGCAGATGCCCCAGAAAGATCTCTCCGGCAAAAGGCCGCTCCCAGACTTGCTCCAGGACATTGGCCAACGGATTACGGTCGGCCGATTTTTCAATATGGAAGTAAGGTTCCCCTGGAGTGGACTCGATCTTCAGGGTTGCAATACCCGCACCATCTTGTCCACGGTTATGCTGCTTCTCCATGAGAAGAGCCATCTGTTGCAACCCATAGTGTTCAGGATAGGCCGTTAAAGGCTTACGCAAGCGCAACAGCCCAACACCGCATTCATGTTTTAGTTCATCAGACATTGTGCATCTTCCAGTTTACAATTCCCTTCTCCTGTCCAAAATGCACAACAGAGGGGAACTTATTTGAACAACTTCTTCGCCGCCAAATTTACAAACACATACACCACAACCGTGATTACAGCGATAAGACACCAGAGCTGAAAATACAGGAAATCTCCGTCATGGGCCATATAGTCACAAGCCAGGCCAAGAGCCGCGTAGATCAACATCATGACCAACACGCCATGACACTCCTTCCGGATCATGAACTTCAGAGAGTAGGGCAATGCCGTCTTAGTCCAAAGTGCAAGATTCGGCATAAACACAGGCGTCTGCAACGCATACGCTTCATAGACAGAACCGAACTTCTTGCGCAAAAAATCTTCTTCCGCCATGATGATCCGCTCATAGTAGAGCCAGAAGCATAAACTATAGACCACCACACACCACGCAGAACCCAAGAAAGCCACCTGGCCCAGCATGATAAAAAAGTTGCCGAGATAGAGCGGATTACGTACGACGGAGTAAATGCCCGTTGTATTCAGCGTCTCGGCGACCTGACCCTCCTTGGTATTTCGTCCCGAGGTACCCTTGGCAGCGTAACCCACCGTATAAGCCCGGATAATTTCCCCTATAAAAGAGATCGCGACACAGACGCCCCAAGAGATCAATAGCCCCTGATGCGAGCCATAAGGATAGTGATACTCATACAAGGCTGGCAGGATGAGTGCGATGAAACACAGAGGCAGGAAACCTCTCCAGCGAAACAACCACTGGCCAACAGAAACTGACTGCGCTGACAATGTCATAATGATAACGTCCTTTTAACTTGATAAAGGTGTTATATTATCACAATTATAGCGAGGAGGCAATCTCCGCTTATGTTCGCTCACATGATGATAGCGCTCCATGAGCGCCCGTTCTTTTTCTGTAGCGGTTCCTTGCAAAAGGAAGGCATCAATCGCTTTATACGTGATTCCCATCTCCTGTTCGTCCGTCTGCCCATCGAAAAGCCCTGCTGAGGGGGCCTTGGTCATGATAGCCTCAGGCGCACCCAGATAACGAAGGAACTCATAAATCTCGGT